>JALHOX010000398.1:555-3733 GCA_022842805.1 Phycisphaerae bacterium
GCCGACCGAGCCGGGGCGGTGGGCGAAGGGGGTGTTCCACGAGACGATCGGCGAGGATTCGGTCAGGCCGTAGCCTTCGTAGAGCGTGACGCCGAAGCGGCGCAGGAACTCGGCGGCGACGCTCTCGGGCAGCGGTTCGCCGCCGCTGATGGCCAGTTCGACGGTGGCGAAATCGTCGGGGCCGCTGTCGCGCAGGTTGAGCAAGGCAGCGTACATGCTGGCGACGGCCATGAAGATGCTGACCTGCTTCTCGCGGATGGTTTCGGCGACGCTGACGGGCGTGAATCGCGGCAGATAGTGCACGGTCGCGCCGAGCATGAGCGGGACGACGGTCATGGCGGTGAAGCCGAAGCTATGGAACTGCGGCAGTACGCTGAGGAAAACCTGCTCGGGGCGGAGATTGGCGTATTCGATCGCGGCGGCCGCGTTGCTGCGGATGTTATTCATTGTCAGGCAGACGCCCTTGGGCAGGCCGAGCGTGCCGCTGGTGTAAAGCACGACGGCGAGGTCGTCGGGGCCGGCGTTGGCTTGTGGAAGCGGAGCGGGCGGTTTCACACCTTCACCCCTCTCTCCGCCACCCCTCTCCACCGGATATCGCTCTGCCATGCGGGCGGCCTCGGCCGAGATCGCGCTGGCGGGGATCAGCGTTTTGCCGTTGAGCAGGAGCGTGGGGACGCCGACGGCGGCTAGTTGCGGGGCGAAGCGGTCGATGGTGAGGATCAGGTCGAGGCCGGCGTCGGCGATGATTTTGCCCAATTCTTCGGGGGCGAGCAGGAAGTTGAGCGGGACCGGCGTCTTGCCGGCGTACCAGCAGGCGAGGATCGAGATCGCCGCGGCGCTGGAGGTGGGCGCGAGAATGCCGACCAGCGGGCGCGTTGATCGCGCGGCGATTTGTGCGGCGAGGCCCTCGGCGACCGAATGCAGAGCGGCGTAGCTCAGCGCGAGCGTTGGGTCGGAAATCGCGAGGCGATCGGGGTGCTTCGCAGCGGTGGCGCGGAGCGGGTCGAGGAGGTGATGCATACGGTCATTGTAAACTTTTGCGCCCGATCGGCAGTGTCAGGTGACAGGTGTCGGGTGTCAGGAAAATCGAAACGCCGCGTTCTGACGCACGCGGCTCTGATCGAGACGAGCGGATCTGCTTATGTCAGATTCGTCGACAGCTTCGCCGCGATCGGCATGCGACGACCGAGTCCGAAGGCGCGCGGGGTCACCTTCAGCCCCGGGGCGGCCTGGCGGCGTTTGTATTCATTCAGGTGGATGCGGCGCAGCGTGTCGCGGACGACGGTGGGGTCGAAGCCGGCGGCGATGATTTCGTCGGCGGATTGGCTGCGCACTTCGTAGCGCTCGATGATTTCGTCGAGGATCGGGTAGGGGGGCAGCGTGTCCTGATCGGTCTGGTTGGGGCGCAGCTCGGCACTGGGGGCTTTGTCGATCGTGTTTTGGGGGATCAGCTCGCGGGCGGAGCGGGTGTTGATGTAGCGGGCCACGTCGTAGACGAGTGTCTTGGGCACATCGCTGATGACCGCCAGTCCGCCGCACATGTCGCCATACAGCGTGCAGTAGCCGACGGCGAGTTCGCTCTTGTTGCCGGTAGTGAGGAGCAGGCTGCCGAATTTGTTGGAGAGCGACATCAGCAGCGCGCCGCGGACGCGGGCCTGGATGTTTTCCTCGGTGACGTCGGGCGCGCGGCCGGCGAACTCGGGGGCCAGCTGCGTCTCGAATGCGCGATGGATCGGGTCGATCGGAATGGTCGAGAATCGAATGCCGAGATTCGCGGCGAGGGCGCGTGCGTCGGCGAGGCTGTGGTCGCTGCTGAAGCGGCTGGGCATGGCTACGCCGTGAACGCGGTCCGGCCCGAGCGCGGCGACGGCGAGGGCGGCGACGACGGCCGAGTCGATGCCGCCTGAGAGTCCGAGGACGACCGAGCGGAAATTGCACTTGCGGACATAGTCGCGCAGGCCGAGCACCAACGCGTCGTGCAGGATTTGCGGACGACGTGGAAGCTCGATCGGCGGGTCGCGCGGCGGGGCGGCGGTGTCGAAGATGAGGCAGTCTTCTTCGAAAGCGCGCCCTTGCAGCAAAACGCGGCCATCGGCTCCGACCACGGCGCTGGCGCCGTCGAAGATCAGCTCGTCGTTGGCGCCGACCTGATTCACGAACAACAGCGGACGGCGATGGCGGCCGGCGTGATCGGTGAGCAGCGCGCGGCGGATGTCCTGCTTGCCGAGAAAATAGGGCGACGCGGAGATATTGATGAGCAGCTCTGCCCCCGCGGCGGCGAGGTCTGCCAGCGGATCGACGTCGTAGAGCGGGCGGGCCAGGAGCTCTTCGCGCGACCACATGTCTTCGCAAATGGTGATGCCGAGTCGCGTGCCGCGGAATTCGACGATGGGCTGGGCGTCGGCCGGCTCAAAGTAGCGCGATTCGTCGAATACGTCGTACGTGGGCAAGAGTCGCTTGCGGATCACGTGATGCACGCGGCCATCGGCCAGCAGCGCGGCGGCGTTGTAAGCCGGGCGGCCGGTCGGGCTGTCGTTGGGTTGGGCAAAGCCGACGATGGCCGCAGGGCCTTTGGTCTGTTGGGCGAGCGTGGTCAGGGCGGCGACATTGGCCCGAATGACATCGGGCCGCAGCAGCAGATCGCCGGCGGGATAGCCGAGAATGGTTTGCTCGGGGAAGACGGCGAGGTCGATGTTCTGGCGTTCGGCGTTGCGCAGGCATTGCCGCACGAGCTCGCAATTGCCGGCGATGTCGTTGACGGTCGGGTTGATCTGGAACAGCGCGATTCGCACGCGTGGCCTCGCTGGTTGCGGTATTGGGCGAAATTGTAGGTGGGGCGGCGGGGCGCGGCGATCATGTCGTTAATAGGGAGTGGCGCGGTGGCGAACCGTGGCGCGCTACATGTGGGGCGGAAATGGACAACGAATCGGAGGCGGTCGATACCGCAAGCAGAGTATCGCGTTCCCGCGTCTCGCGGCGGTTATTGCGCGTGATGCGGGACAAGTCCGAGAAGATTGAGGAGCCGGTCATTGAGCACTCGTACTCCTGAGACGGTGACCACCCACGTCGAAGACCTGGTCGACTTTGCGACGCGGGCCGGGCAGCTGGATGTTTATGCCGGCAAGCGCGACAAGCCGCGTTATCGGCTGCGCATGCCGATGGAGATTCGATTAAAGGA
>JALHOX010000399.1 GCA_022842805.1 Phycisphaerae bacterium
GCCACAGCGCTCCTCCTCCTCCCGGGCTGCGCCGATCGCCCACACCTTCACTCCCACGCGCCCGCCGCCTCCCAGCCCGCCGCCGATCAGGCCCGACTCGTCGCCGAACGCTTCGAAAAACGCGAAATCCGCATCACCATGCGCGACGGCGTCAAGCTCTTCACCACCATCTACACCCCCAAGAGCGCCTCTCGACCGCTGCCGATCCTCCTCAAGCGCACTCCTTACGGCTGCCGCCCCTACGGCGAGGCCAAATTCCCCGACTTCCTTGGCCCCAGCCCGCTCTTCAACGATCGCGACTACATCTTCGCCTATCAGGATGTCCGCGGCCGCTTCATGTCCGAAGGCATCTTCGAAAACATGCGCCCCCACATCGACCACAAACGCGACAGCCGCGACATCGACGAAAGCACCGACACCTACGACACCATCGACTGGCTCCTGAAAAACGTGAAGAACAACAACGGCCGCGTCGGCATGCACGGCATTTCCTACCCCGGCTTCTATTGCAGCGCGGGCATGATCGATTCCCACCCCGCGCTCGCCGCCGTCTCGCCCCAGGCGCCCGTCGCCGACTGGTGGTACGACGACTTCTTCCACAACGGCGCCTTCTTCCTCGTCCACGCCTTCAACTTCATGGCCATCTTCGACCAGCCGCGCCGCGGACCCACCACCGAGCGCGGCGAGGATTTCAAGCACGGCACGCCCGATGGCTACGCCTACTTTCTCAACCTCGGACCGGTGAAAAACAGCAACAGCCGCTATTTCCACAACCGCCTGACGTTCTGGAACGAAATGCTCGAACACCCCGCCTATGACTCATTCTGGCAGGCCCGAAACATCCTGCCGCACCTGCGAAACATCCGCTGCGCGGTGATGACGGTAGGGGGGTGGTACGACGCCGAAGACCTCTATGGCACCTTCATGACCTATCAGTCGATCGAAAAGCAGAACCCCGGCATCGCCAACACCCTCGTCATCGGCCCCTGGGCCCACGGCGGCTGGGCTCGCTCGCCCGGCGACCGCCTCGGCAACGCCTTCTTCGGCGACAAGACTGGCGACTTCTATCGCCGCGAGATCGAGTTGCGCTTCTTCGAGCGCCTGCTGCGCCAGGGCGACCACGCCGATCTGCCCGAAGCCTACGTCTTCGAAACCGGTGCAAACCGCTGGCGAAAGTTCGACGCCTGGCCCCCGCGCCAGGCGCAGCCCCTCACCATGTATCTCGACGACCGCAACACCCTGCGCGATGCCCAGCCGGCCGGCGCCGCCTTCGATGAATTCGTCAGCGATCCCGCCCGCCCGGTGCCGTTCACCGAAGACATCCGAACCGAAATGACCAAGGAATACATGACCGACGATCAGCGCTTCGCCGCGCGTCGTCCGGATGTGTTGACCTATCAGACCGCGCCGCTCACCGCCGACCTCACCCTCGCCGGCCCGCTAAAGGCCGACCTGTGGGTCTCCACCAGCGCCGCCGACGCCGACTGGGTCGTCAAACTCATCGACGTCTATCCCGACGACGCCAAAGACGAACACGACGCAGCCCGCACCCGCCCCCTCGCCGGGGCTCAGATGATGATCCGCAGCGAAGTGCTGCGCGGCCGCTATCGCAACCGCCCCGACGCGCCGGAGCCCATGACCCCCGACGACCCGACTCGCATCAACATCAAACTGCAGGACGTCCTGCACACCTTTCGCCCCGGCCACCGCGTGATGATCCAGATTCAAAGCACCTGGTTCCCCCTCATCGACCGCAACCCCCAGAAGTTCGTCCCCAACATCTTCATGGCCGACGAAGCCGACTTTCAGTCCGCGACCCATCGCGTCTATCACGAGCCCGCCCGCGCCAGCCGCATCGAGTGTTCCGTGTTGCGCTAGTCCTTTCGCGGCGCGCTGCCCTCAGCCTGCCGCGCGATCCCGATCGATACGCACACCAGGTACGCGACAAACTGCGCCCCCGCCCGGATCAGCGCCGTCAACGCAGCGCCATGTACCGGATTGCCCGGGATCAGCATCATCGCTGCGATCGTGGTCGCGCCCAGCGTCACCGCCTGCGCCGGCACCTGCGGCCAATACACCCGCATCTGCGTCGCCGTGCAGCCAAACACCGCCGTGAACAGCGCCAGCACCTGCGCCGTCGCCACCATCCGCAGCTCCGGCGCATACTGCACATACTCGGCTCGATACGCATAGCGCAGGATCGGCTCCGCCCCGATCGCCAGCACGCCGAACATCACCGCCCCCAGCCCGCCCGCCAGCAGCAACAGCCGCCCAAACAGCCGCCCAAACGCCGGCCGGTCATGCGTGTAATACGCCGACAGTCGATTCGAGGCGGCGTTCGCCGTCTGCACGATAATCAGCTGCGCCACCAGCGGAATTGTCGCCACCGCCCCAAAAAAACCCAGCGCCGCCGCCGACCCGCGCTCCTGCACAAAGATCCGCGGCACGCTGTCATTCAAGTTCACCGCCGCCGCCACCAGCCCCAGCGGCGCCGCCCGCTGCAACACACCCCACACCGCCCGCCAATTCCAGCCCGCATCCGATCGCGGCAGCCGCGCGAAACCGGGCCGATCGTGCACCAGCGTCAGCGCCGACCACGCCCCGCAGACAATCATCGACGCCAGCGCCGCGCTCCACGTCGGCGTCATCTTCGCCGGCCAGCCGAAAGCGCTCAGCGGCAGCAGAATCGCGTAGGGAATCACCAGCGCCGCGCCGCGCAACCCCGTCGCCCGCCCCATCAGGTCCAGCCGCTCGTGTCGGTTAAAGAGCCCCCAGCCCAGCTCCGCATGCGCCCAGGCGAGCTTGCAGCCGAACACCGCCGCAATCAGCGCCAGCGTCGCCCCGTCGGCCCCGCCGCGCTGCAGCCGCAGCAGAAGCAAAGCGAGCAGCGCCGCCGCCAGCAGCAGCCCCACGTTCCGCGCGCTGCGATACGCCCCAAACGAAAACTCCGCCCGAACGTCGGCGACAAACGCCGCCCGCAGCTCAAAACCCAGCAGCAGAATGATCGGCGTAGAAAGCGAAAGCGCGTAAAAATAGGTGCCCAGTACATCGCTGCCCGCAAACTTCGCGAGCAACACCGTCACCAGCAACTGTGCCGCGCTGTAGCCCCCCATCCCCAGGACCGCATGCACGACGTTTCGCCGCAACGAGCGCGGCGTCACGTCGTCGCCCTCACGCTTTCCGGCGGCTTCACGCTCCTCAGCACGCGACATGCGTGCTTTATAGCGGAGCACCGCCATACCGGCCCGCGACAACTACCGGCCTACGACAAGTAGCGGCCCGCGGAATGTAGCGGCCTGCGGCTCGCAGGCCGACGAGTCTCGATCGAGTCCGCTCCAACCGCGGGATTACGCAGTCGCCTCTCCGCCATCCTCGTCGACGGTGATCACCGGGCGCTTCTCGCGCATGCTGCGCCAGTTGAAGATCAGCGACAGCACCCACACGCCGGCCACCACGCCCCAGAACACCTGCTGGTTCGCGGTCGCTTGCGCGATCATGTCCGGCGCCTGCCAGGCCGCCAGCTGATACAGCCCGACGCCCGTCAGGAGCACGCCCATCGTCGCCGACCAGACCACCCGCGCCGCCCGCGGCAACAGCAGGCCGAAGATCAGCCCCGCCAAGCCGGTCGAGATCACGATCGCCCAGAAATTCTGCTGAAAATTGGGCAGATCCGGATGCGATGACAGATGCGTCCACAGCCGCTGCAAGTCGGGCAGCACATTCGCCC
>JALHOX010000400.1 GCA_022842805.1 Phycisphaerae bacterium
GCTCTTCCGATCTAGCTGCGTCTGATCGAACACCGGATGCCACAATGCGGCCTGCGCGTGGGGCGGCTTGGCTTTCGGCGCGCCGTTGATCCAGAGGTCGCCGTCTCGAAATTCGACCGTCTCTCCCGGCAGGCCGACGACGCGCTTGATGTAGGTTTGCGACGCGTTTTCCGGATCGCGAAAGACGATCACATCCCAGCGCTGCGGGGGCGCGAGCGCGACGGACCACTTGTGGACCAGAATGCGGTCGCCGTCTTTGCGGACTGCGACCGCGGCGCTCTCTGCGACCGTGCGACGACAAGTCGCGCAGGTGAACGAGCTGTCGGCGCGTCTCCAGCCGGTTGCGCTCAGTTCTGATTCGCCGCCGCAATGAGGACAGGCGAGGGTGCGATGTTCGCCGAGGAGGCCGGGCGCCATGGATCCGGTGGGGATGATGAACGGCTCGACGAAGAAGGCGCGGAAGACGAACGCGAATATCAGCGAGACGATCACGATCCGCGCGACGTCGAGGACGGTCCGCCAAAATCGCTCGGCGCTTTCCGCGAGCGGCAGGGCGGCGGGCAGAGCTTTCGAGGCATCGCTCGTCGCGGCGGTCGCGCGTTGTGGTTCCCCCCGTCGTTGCTCAGCGTGCTCCGGCGTCAACGGATCCAACGCAGGCGTCCCGTATCGGGCAGCAGATTGCTCAGGCTCACCGGCCCGACGCGCGGGTCATATCCCGGCGGCAGGATTGGGTAAAAGCCCGGCCAGTAGACCAGGAACGCGGGCCCGATCAGTTGATCCGCGGGCACGGTGCCGGCCTGATACTCGCCGCGGGCGGCGCGATCGACGAGGTGGGGGCCGAGCTGGTTGCGCTGCCAGTAACGGCTGTCGCCGCTGTTCGGGCTGTTGTCGCCGCAGACATAGAACTCGTCATTTCGCAGGACGATCGGGTTGTTGCAGCCGCCGTTGAACTTGGACTTTTGCCCGCCGCGTTCGCCGCGCATGTCGCCGAAGATGTTGGTGTAGTAGACATCGCGATCGATGCGCACGTGGGCGAATTCGGCATTGACGCGTTCGGCGGCGAGGCCGACGAGCGGGAACGGCTTGTAGTCGTAGTGTCGCTTGGCCTGATCGGGCGTGCACGCGTACTGCTTCGGATCGGAGCTGAGCACTTCCTTGCCGTCGACGGTCACCGTGACGCGGTAGTCGGCATTTCCAAGCGCGAGGCGCGCGGCCCGCGCCGGGGAGAGGTCCACCTTGCCCTCGGCCCAGACTTCGACGGCGCCCACCTTTCGGGCGTGGGAAAGCACGACGCGGCCGTCGCTGTGCAGCCGCGCTGTGAAGAGGTCGTCGCGCTGGCTGAGAAACAGCTCGACGTAGCCGTCGCCGCCTTGCAGATGAACATCCGCGGCGATGCGGAGATCGGTGACGCGGTCGCTCTGCATCTGCTGCACTTCGCCCACGCGCGGATCGTTGTAGCCGTAGAAGTTGTCGACCAGGGCGATCGGCCCTTCGCTGTTGGCGGTGTTCACAAATTGAATGGTGCCGCGCGGCGCGGTGACGCCGTTGAATTTCAGCACGCGGGAGTCGACATCGCTCCAGCCGGCGGACTGGGCCGCGTTGGAGTCGGTGGCCTGGGCGTCGGCCCGCACGAAGCGCGGTCGAAAGCTCTGGTTGTTGGCGCGGACTTCGGCGCGCGGCGTGTGATCGTGGTTGTAGACGGGGATCCAGAGCGTCTCTTGAATCGGCGCCGGCTTGGTGGCGATGACGTCGTTCACGAAGAGGTCGCCGTCGATGATCTCGATCTTTTCGCCGGGCAACCCGAGGAGGCGCTTGATGTAATTCTGCTGGCCGTCGCTGGGCACCTTGAAGACGACGACATCCCAGCGATTGGGGCCGAACCAGCGTCGCGCCTCGCTGCCGAGCATCAGACCCAGGTCATAGGTCCAGCCGTGCACGATGATGCGGTCGCCCGATTTACGCGGCAGGGGGTAATGAAAGGTCGATTGGGGCGGCGCGCCGGCGGGGGCCTCTTTGGTGGCGACGCGGAACCAGCGGCAATTCGGGCAGACCGTCGCCGTATTGGCTACGGGGCCGAGATCGGGCACGCCCATGGCGTACTCGGTGCCGCAGTTGGGACAGGTCATGTCGGTGTGGGCTCCATTGAGCGTCGCCGCCATGGACCCGGTGGGAATGATGAAGAGGGGCAGCAGGAAGCCCTTGAGCAGCAGGACGTAAATGAAGAAGGAGACGAAGCCGGCCCACTGCTGGAGCGGCGTCTCCACGGGCGGCCCGGATTGTCTTGCGACGGGGGACTGCTGCATCTTCTGGGCGTCCTTCGAGAACCGAGCGATCGAAACGTTCGCCAAAGACTATTCGCCGCGGCGCGCGGCCTCAAGGCGAGGGGCCGTGGTCGGCGAACCGGTCGGCGGGTGGGCGAATGGGCGGCGTTGTCGCGTCCGGCCGCCCCGCCTTTGCGCGTCGCCCGATAAGCCGCGGGCGGGATTTCGGCCGTGTCGCATTGCCTTGGCCGTGGTCCTCGACTAATTTTTCGCCTCGCTTGCGCTGAGCTGTGGATGGGATTGTTCGCTCGATGATGGCTGTTCGAGCGCGATCCTCCGAACGATCACCTGTAATGACTGAGGTGCTTGATGAGGTGGTGTTGCGCTCTTTCCATAGCCGCGTTTTCAGCATCGATCGGATTTGTCCTTCGGGGAGAAGCGGGCGACAGCACAGGGCCAAACGTAGCGCCACCCACCGATGAAGCAGCCGCAGTCATTCAGGCCTTCGCCGGCCTCGAAAACGCCGGGCCTGACCTGGTGGTCGGCAACATCGCGGCGCCCTGGGCGGGCGGAAACGTGGTGGTCGGCGGGCGGACGATTCGCGGCTTCGGCATCGGCACGTCCGCGTGCAACGTCGGCACGCAGCCCTTGAATTGGGTGCAGGAAACCCCCGATCATCCGGTGATCGCGCAGGCGGTGTATCGCATCAGCGGGCAGGGGCGCTTCGAACAGATCGGCTTTGGCTGGCCCAAGCACAGCTTCTGCGCGCTGCAGTATCAGCGCGGCCTACCGGGCAATTATTGTGCGACGTGCCAGGCGGCGTGTCAGGGCTGCTGCTCCCGGTTGGGTGTCGGTTGCTGGGATCCGTACGCGTCGAATCGCAACGGTTTGCAGGAATATCTGGGGCCGCGCTCCGAGATCAACGCGTTTACAGGCCAGTTTCCGTTTCCCTACGGCATCGGCTGGGAGCAGACCGGGAACGCGATTTACAAGCGTGTGCAGATCGACGTCGCTCAACTCGACCCGACGCTGAACCCGGGGGCGTTTTTCTACGCCGAGGCGCAGTACGTCGCCCGCGACGACGCAGTGGCCGGCAACTCCGAGAACAACGTTTCGTCGCGGCAGCTGCTGGTGAGCGGGGCGACGCCGAACTTTGAGCTGGCGCTGACCGGGACGTTTAACACGACGATCCCGGCGATTCGGCGCTGGCCGGTGCATGTGCCGCAGGCGGTTGTGCGGACGGTTGACCTTGCCGACGAGGGACGCTTTGAGGTGGGCGGGTATGCGCGTGACAACGGCAACGGGACGTGGACCTACAACTACGCCGTTTACAACCAGAATTCGCATCGCGCGGGGTATGCGTTTGAGGTGGCGATTGCGAGCGGCGTCGGTGTTTCGAACATCGGGATGTCGTTTCCCGCTTATCACAGCGGCGAGCCGTTGACCAATGCGGCCTGGACCGG
>JALHOX010000401.1 GCA_022842805.1 Phycisphaerae bacterium
CGCGCCGCCGACTATTGGGCGGCAGGCGATAGGCGCGCGAGATCACCGGCGCCTTGACCGGCCGCGTATTGGCACGTCGCTCCTGCAAGTTTGGCTCGGTCGGCAGCGCGCCGATGCGATCGATGGTGTCCATCCCCTGCACGACGGTGCCGAAGACGGTGTAGTACTGACGATCGAGCTTGCGATTGTCGTCGAGGTTGATGAAGAACTGCGACGTCGCCGAATTGCGATCGCGATGAATGCGGGCCATCGCGATCGAGCCGCGTTCGTGCCGCGTCGTCGGGCGGGCCTCGTTCTCCACCGGCGGACGGAGCCCCTCCGTCTTCGCGGTGTCGAGCGTCGAGTAGCCGCCGCCCTGCACGAGAAAATCGGCGATGATGCGGTGAAAGATCGTGTCGTTGTAGTAACCCGAATCGACATACTGCAGAAAGTTTTCAACCGTCTTGGGCGCGGTCGCCGGATCAAGTTCGATCATGATCCGCCCCAGCGGCTTGTCTTCGAACTTGATGTCGAATGCGACCCGCGGCTTGTCGATCGTTTCCGCGCCAGTGCCGGGCGGCAGACCGGTAGAAGGCGCCGGCGCAATGGCGGTCGGATTGGCGGCGTCGGCGGGCATGCCACCACTGGGGGGTGCGTTTGCCACGGTCGGATCGGTCGCAGGCGGATCGGCGGTCGCGGTGGTGGCGTCGGCGGGGTTCGAGCCGGCGGGAGCGGGCGTCGCGCCCGTCGGCTTGGGCACGTTGAACTGCTGACCGTACGGCGCCGGCGGCGTCGTCGGCCCCGATCGCACCGGTTGCGCAGACGGCGTCATCGCCCGTCGCGCTGCAGCCCGCTCGCGCCGCGTGCGCATTTCGGGCGTCTCGCCTGCGCCGCCCGTCGGAGGCTGAGCCCCCGGCTGGCCGCGCGTCGGGAGCGGAGTGACGTTGCGATCGCGCCGGGCACGATTTCGCATCTCCGGCGAAGGCTGAGGAATGGGCGAGTCGATCGGCGGCGAGCCGGGCGGGGGCTGATTCGGATTGATCTCATCCGCCGGGTGCGGCACCGGCTCGCCGACCGGTTGGCCGTCCGGCTGCGGAATCGGTTGCCCATCCGGCGGCGTGATGGGCTGCACTTCTTCGGGAACGGGCTGGTCCGGCGGCGGCACTTCCGGCGCCGGCGGCTCCTGAGCCAGGGCGCCACGCAAACCGATGGAAAGCCCAAACACCGCCAACGGGATCGCAAGCCAACTGCGCTTCATGTCTGATTCTCCGCCGCGCCCGCCACGCGGACCATAGCATCATAAACGTCGTCGGGCGCGGCGACGGGGCGCCCCTCGCGCGAGACGCACACCAGCGTCGACGAGGCGTCGGTCAACAGCTCGGCGCCGCGTTGGAGCCGATAGCGGTGGTCGATCCGCACCGGCGACAGTTTCTCCGTCCATGTATACAGCGTGACTTCGTCGTCGTAGCGGGCGGGCACGCGATATCGCACCTCAATTTTCGCCACGACGTAAAAAAAGCCCCGCTCCTCCATCTCGCGATAGCTGACGCCGCAGAGCCGCAGCAGCTCGGTCCGCCCCATTTCGAAGTACACGAGGTAATTCGAGTGGTGCAGATAACCCATGGCGTCGGTTTCGGCGTAGCGCACCCGCAGGTCCAGCCGCCCGGCCCGTTCGACCGGGAAATCGCTCGACGGCCGACTCATGCCGACGCCGGCGCCGCGGGTGGCGGATTTAGTTGCTTATGCGCGCCGTCGCACCACGGGAGCGTTGCGCTCAGTCGGCACTGACAGATCGACTTTTTCCCATCGGCGGGCACCTCGCAGACGATCGGGGAGCAGCCCGTCGCCATGCGGCTGTGAGCCCCGTCGCAGTAGGGCAGTATTTCCGACCATCCGCACTGGCAATAGGCCTTGGTGCCGGCGGTCTCCATGATCTTGATGGGTGCGGTTGCGTTTTTTGGTTCGGCCATTCGTGCTCGCTCGTTCCTATCTCTCGCTGCCCGTGGGGGCGCACAGTTTTTGACGCGGGTCCGTGTCCGAGGGCGTCCACCCACCCAAGGCCCCCAAATGTTATCAAATCAGCATCGCGGCGAATGTGCCGCTTACTCAAACAGAATTCGCAGATAGGGCTCGGCCAAACTTGGCTTGACGATGTACTCCTGAATCTCCGCGATCGCCGCCCGCTGGCCCGGCCACATCAGCCGCTGAGCGATCGCGCTTTCCGCCACCCACTCATATGCCGTGTGTTCCGCGCACAGCGCCACTGCGGCGTCCGGCTCGATCTCCGCCGCAAAACTCGGACACATCAGGATCGCGTCGCGCCGCGCGACGTAGAAGGTGTTGACGTGCTCAAGCTGCCAGAACCGGCGCGGACTGAGACCCGTTTCCTCTTTCAGCTCGCGCAGCGCCGCGCGCCAGGCGGGCTCGTCGGGCTCGATGTGCCCGTGCACCGCCTGCCAGGTATCCCCCAGGAACGCGGCGGCCGCCCGTCGCAGGAGCAGAAACTCGACCCCTCCCGGGCCGCGGCGGAAGGGATAGCAATCGATGATTTCGCTAAGGATCGCGGGCATTTTCACCGCCGGGTTTTCGCTTTCTCGGACAGCGTTATACTCGCGGCCCGATCGCGATTCGAATCGGGCGATTCTCGATGAATGTCAGCGACAGGCCGCTGCGAGAATCCGCGGAGGCTCGACATGAACCATCAACGCGATGACCGGCCGGCCCAGGCCCGTCCCGGCTCGCTCCGTCGCGAATACACCGAGACCGCCTTTCACCTTGATGGGGCCGGCCCGGTCGATATCTCCGTCCATCCGGGCCGACTGCTGGTCCTCGAAGGCACGGACGGCGTCGGTCGATCCACCCATTGTGCCCTGCTGCGCGAGTCGCTCGAAACGCTCGGCTACGGCGTCATTCACACCGGGCTGAGCCGCGGCCGGCTGGCGGGCGAAGGGCTGCGGCAGGCCAAGATGGGCACGACCGCCACGCAGCGCACGCTCGATCTTTTCTACGGCACCGACTTCTGCGACCGGCTGGAGAACGAAATCCTTCCCGCGCTGCGGGCCGGATTCGTCGTCCTCACCGACCGCTACTTTTATTCGATCATGGCCCGCTCCATCGTGCGCGGCACCGACGTCGGCTGGCTGCAGGACCTGTACCGCTTCGCGCCCGTGCCGCACGGCGTGCTGTATTTGCGCGTCGACATTCCCAGCCTGGTCCCCCGGGTCGTGGGCCGCGGATCGTTCGATTACTGGGAATCCGGCATGGATTTTCAGGAAGGCCGCGACGTATTTGATTCGTTTCAGCGCTACCAGACCCGTCTTTTGGGCGCTTTTGAGCAACTCTCCGAGCTTTATCACTTTCAGGTCATCGACGCGCGGCGCGACGTCGCCGAGGTTTTCGCCGATCTGAAAGCACATGTAATCCGGCTTCTCGCCGGCATGAAGGATCATCAGTGAGCACCATCACGATCCCCAAGACGCGGATCGAAGACCAGCTCTTCGCCGACACACCCTGCCTGCTCGCGGCCCGGGCGGTGCTGAAGGATCGCTTGCGCACCGTCGAGCGCTGGCTCGAAAGCGCCGCCGAGGAAGATCCTGTACCGGAGAAGACGGCGCACCAGCTACGGGTCGCCACGCGCCGCGCCGCCGCCGCCATCCGTCTGTTTCGCGATTCGCTGCCGGCGGGCCCGGTGCGCTCGCTGAAGCGCGTGCTGCGCGAGGTTCGCCAGGCCGCCGCCCGCACGCGG
>JALHOX010000402.1 GCA_022842805.1 Phycisphaerae bacterium
ATCAACCGCAAGAGCCTCGCCGACTACCAGAAAATGATCGACGGCTTCCACAAGGCCGGCATCGCCGTCTTCGGCGGCTTCATCATCGGCTCCGATCAGGATTCGCCCCAGACCGTCGCCGACACCGCCGAGCTGGCGGTCAAGATGGGCATCGACATCGTGCAGATCACCAATCTCACGCCCCTGCCCGGCACGAAGATGTACGACCGCTTCAAGGCCGAAAACAAGCTGGTCGCGATGAACTACCCGTCCGATTGGGAGCGCTACACCTTCACCGAAACGGTCTATCGCCCCGCCAAAATGACCGGCCGCGAGCTCGACGAAGCAATCTGCGAGCTGCGCTACGGCGCCGCCACGCAGCCCTGGGTCTGGAAGCGCGCCATCCGCACCTTCCTCCGCACCCGCTCCATCACCACCGCCGGCTTCGTCTACGGCATGAACCTCGGCTGGAAGCGCATGGCGAAAATCCAGGCCCCCAAGGACGCCAGCATCCTCGGCTTCAAGCCGCAAAACACGCCCCGCATGCGCCAGGTGCTCGACGCATTCAAGATGCACGCCTTCTCCAAGGCGACCAAGCTCTTCTCTCCCAAGGACGGCGACGCCGGCGACAGCGACAACGGAACCGGAGCGAGTCACGCGACCGCCGCCGCGACGAACGGCGCCACCCCCCGCGCCGGCACACCCATGCCCGTGCTCGCAGGCGCCACAACCGCCGGGACCGTCTCCGCGACAACCCTGCCCGTCATTTCCACCAAGGCGGCCGCCAACATCCCGGCAAAGAGCTGGCACGGCGACGAGTAGGGTGTGTTGCCGTCGCGCCAATGCGGTGTCGACGGTCGTATTACGTTCCGCGACGGCAACGCACCAAGCTGCCGCTCTGTGCAAGCGATGCCGCTGGTAGATTGCGCTTAGAGTTGATTCATCGGAGGGATCGTGGCCTACTCATCTATTCCTGCCTTTGAAGAGCAGAGCCGTTTCATGGAAACGCTCCTGGGCAAGGAGCACGACCTCGTCAGCCACGCACTGATTCCCTTCGATTTGGGCGGACACCTCGATCTCTATTACTACCCAAATTGCGAACACGGCACCGCGGTCGCGACGAAGGAGCTGACCGAGTGGGCCGAGAAGACCGGACCGTCGAACAATTGTTTCAAGACCTACGAGTTGGTGATGTTCACGCGCCACGCCATCGCGCCGGCGAAGGACGGCCCCGAGCAGCCCGAGTTAGAGAAGGCTCACAGCCTCATCAACTCGATTCTGAATCTCATCGCACGCTACGCCCCCACGGCCACGCTAAACCCCTACGAAACGCTGGAATTCCCGGCAGAAATTCCTGAAGTCGGCGGAACATGCACCGTCTTCTTCGCCTACCCCGAAATGCCCAAGTCGCCCCCAATCGAGTTCGGCCTGCTCGGCATCATGGCCATCCACCGCGACGAGATGAACTTCGCCAGAAAGAACGGCAGCGATGCGCTGTTCGCGATGCTCAAGGAAAAAGGACACTTCCCCTATTCCGACCTGGATCGGCCATCGGTAGTAAAATCGAAAAGCTGGTGGAAATTTTGGTAGTTCTGACCACGCGACGGGGCGACGAACCATGTCAGCAATTAGTGACAAACGACCCAACGCGCGCAGGCACCTGACGATCATCCTCTATTGCGCCGCACTCGTCTGGTTCGTGTTCTTCGCATTGTTCGAGACAAGCGGCGCCACGTCTAACTCTGCGTTGGGTCCAGATCGAATCACCCGCATCGACGATCGAATCACGAACGCCGTCAACATCAGCACGCTCTCAATTGCCGCGGGCCTCTTCTTCCTCTCCTGTGCCTCCTTCTTCCGACGCTGGCTCCGCTGGCCGATCATCGGCCTGCTCATCAGCGTCGTGGCATTCCCGCTGAGCGCGCTCTTGCATTGGGGCGCCAACCTCGCGCCATGGACCATTCACGGCCAGGTGCAAGCCACCTCCGGCAAGCAATACGCGTTCTGCGACAGCAGTTTCCTGCAAGGCCAGACCATGGCAATCGCCGAAGTCGAGCGCGTCGCATGGCACTCGACGACCTATCGCGTATTGGTCGCGACCAATGGCGACAACCCGCGCAGTTGGACATCGATCATCCGCCCAGCCGGCTCGCCGGATTCCTACGGCCAACTCTATTTGTGCAACAACCTCCTGATCGGCGTTCGTTACGATAATCGCTGTTTCCTCGCATACGACTTGCAGAAGAATCAGCCCCACGGTCGCGGCGTCATCGAGTCACTTCCGCCCTTCATCTGCCTCCAACCCACCGACGAACCAAACCCTGCCGACATCGAACGAACCTGCAAGCAAATCGCCGATCGCGCTATCTGTTGCATGAACAGCCCAGATCTCGACACCGCCGTTCGATTTGTCAACGGCGAAGCGACGCGCGGTTGTCCATCCCTCTCCTCGATTCAAGACGCCGCCGCAACCGGCCCGCCCAACGTGGCGGCAGCGGCAGCGACCTTGCTATCGTGCTATCAGCAAGCTCAGGATCGAGTCCGTCAGCGCATCGAGAAATAGTCGTAGGGTCCGCTGTGCGGACCTCTTCGGTGGTGTCGCGAAAAAGGTCCGCACAGCAGTCCCTACGCGCTGCGAGCCTTCTCATAAAAGTCGTCCATGGCAAGGTGCACGACCATGATCACGCACGACGCCTTCTACCCGATCCGCCTCTCCCAGTTCATGGCCCCCGAACAGATCGATGAACGGGTCGACTGGGAGTACTACGACGAAGTCTGGGTGGGCGAGGGGTACATCTTCACCGACGTGCTTCAGCTTGAGCGCGATCCCTGGTACACGCGAGCCATTTCCATCGACCTGATCGATTGCCCGGCGGCAGATCTCATTCTGTCTCGCCTCGACCTGCCGCTGCGTGCGGCGATGGGACAGGCGGCGGTCGACCGCGTGCTGGGCATGCCGCGAGCGCGCGAGCGGATGGTCGCCGACCGCTATTCGGTCGAATACACAGTTGACACGCCCGACGCTTATACGATCGACTGCACGTTCCTGGACAAGGGCGGGCTGGTCTGGGTTGTCATCTTGGTTCGAGACGACGTGTTCGCTCCAACTCGTTAAGCGCCGCAATGCCGAAAGTTTTGTAGAGTGGGCCGTGCCCTCCTTCCGCCGCGCCCGTAGCTCGGCGCCGCCCCGCGCCGCGCAATCTCCCCCATCCGCCGCTAAACCTCACCATTCCTCAACAATCCCCCCCGCCGCCCTCGCTTCGTCGCCGCACCGCGCAAACGATTCCCACAGGATCCCCGCGCCCGCCGATATCACGGGCGCGGCTTGCAATCGGTAGGGCAGGCCGCGGTACTCCGCGCCCTGCCTCTTGATCGCACGAACCGAAGGACTCTCACAAAACGGAGGTGTCCGGACAAAAAACTCTGTGCGTCCCGCGCACGCGGCGAAAGAAGCTCCAAATCCAACGGCAACATCGACGTCCCGTCGGTGACCGCCCAAGGACAAACAGCCGACCGCGCCGCGTGCCGAGCGACGAGCCGCACCGCACAACCCAACCGATCCCCCGCGTAGCCGCGCGGAGAATTGGAAGGGGCGCGCGGCAAAGTTGTCATCGTCTGACAACTGTTTCGGGTGCCATGCCGACGGCTCTTGCGTCGGCATGGATTCGTAGGGTCCGCTGTGCGGACCTCTTAGTCCCACGCGAGCAGCTCGCGCTCAGCGGACCC
>JALHOX010000403.1 GCA_022842805.1 Phycisphaerae bacterium
GTACTCGGCGATGAACCGGTTGGGAATCTCGGCATCGAGATAGCGGCTCTTAAACGCCAGGACGATTGCGTAATCGACCGGATCGAGCGCGTGCAGGTAACGGACCGAGTCGGTCGCGCCGGCGGTGGCGACGTAGGCCTCAGCCGCTCGTCCCAATCGCGCGGACGAGTCCCAAATTTTTGTGTGGCAATCAATGATCATTCAATGGACGAATCTGCAGATCGCTCGCTCGCTGGCGGCTGGATGCGCTGCAATCCGCGCCAAATCGCACCAACCGCATTCCGCTTCCTTGCAGAACACCCTCATTGTAGCGGATTCCGGGAAATCGTGGGGAATTGTCGGTCCGAGAACCGACGCCGCCCGCGGGCGACGGCAGACTTTGCGTGCGGGGAGGGGCCGGAAGCGGCCCGGGCTGGGCCGCCGTCGGGCAGCCAAGCGGGGGCGGCAGTCGGGTTACCTTTCCGTCGCGACAATGCGGGCGTAGCCTTAGGGGCGCGCCGAAACGCGAGCCGGGCCGAAGAACGGCCCCTCCAACGCGGCGCCGGATCAGGGTCACCCTCATGACGCTTGTCAGACCGGTCCAACGAACGCGGCGACGGATCGTCGCCGGCTTCATCGCGGCCTTTGCGATTTCGGCCGCGCTGACGGCGGCATTCGCGGGTGCGGAAGATTCGCCGATCGACGCGGCAGCGACGCGCATCGCCGCCGCCAAGGACGTGCCCGCGCTGGTCGCGCTCTTGGGCGACGATGATTTTCGCGTGCGCGAGGCTGCGACTGCGGCGCTGATGTCGCGCGGGGCAGGGGGCGTCGATGAATTGCGCACCGCGCTGGAGTCTGCGAGCGATCCCGAGATTCAGGTTCGCCTCCGCTTCATCATCGAAAACGTCGTTCCCCCGACACAGGCAGCGCTGGTGCTGCGCAGCGTGCCCGCGGCTGGTCTGCGCGTCGGCGACCTCATCACCCATCTCGACGGCCGTCGCGTGCGCGATGCGGGCGACGTCCGCGAACGACTCAGCCAGTCCGACAGCGGGGCAATGCTCCGCATTCGCCGCGATGTCACGCCGCTCGACGTTGGGCCGGCCTTCAGCCGCCAGCTTCCGCCCAACGCGATTACGTCGTACGAGCCGCGCGGCGGCGACGAGCTGCGCCGCGCCGTCATGCTTTATGCCGACGGCTTCGCGGAACAAGCGTACGAGGTCTTGCGAAAGGCCGGCGAGAGCGACCAGAACATTATGATCTCCGACGAGCTGCGGGCGATCATGAGCTACACCGCCGGCGACGCGGAAAAGGCCAAGACGCTGTTGAACGTCGAGATGCTCGAACCGCCCGGCGAGCAACTGCAATGGACCAATCCCTCGGGCCTCGACCTTTCCGGGCCGCTGCGTGCTCCGCTCTATTTTGAGCAGATGCTGCTGCCCTCGTGGAACGAGATCAAGAGCGGCAGCGACCCCGATCTCGCCATGCAGCGCGTCTATATCCCGGGCAATCGCACCGTGGCGGCGGCGATCGGGGCGGCCACGCTCTGGTGGAACGACTATCGACAGTTGCTCACCCACGCGGCCCAGGACCGGCGAACCGGCAACATGCTGGCGATCGTGGCATGGATGTTTCACGACCTGGAGCTGCGCTCCGAGTGTGTGGCGCTGATCGAGCCGCGCAGCGGCATCCTCGGCCATAAGTGGATTCGCGTGCAGTCCGACGCGTGGCCGCTTTTCCTTTCCGGCGACGCCCCCGGCGCGGTGAATCGCTTTTACGCCGACGCGATGTCGGTGTTGCAGAATCCGATCCAGGCGGGCCACTTCGCGGCGCTCACCAAAAACTCCGACGTCGCGGCGGAGATCGCGTTCTTCCTGTACCAGACCCCCGACGATCCACGGCTTCGCGAACTGATCGCGCTCACGCAGCGGCCGGAGTTTCAGCCGCACGAGGCGTTGCTCCGCTGGAGCCTGTTTTCGGTGACGCCGCGCAACGCGGCGGTCGTTTTGCGGGATCTGTTGACGCGTGTGAACGAGATGCCGCGTGAGCTGATGGGCGAGGCGGGCTGGGCGCTGTCGCTGCTGGCCTACGCCGATCCGGTCAGCGACGCTCTGGTCTTCGCCGCCGCGCGCGAGCGAATTTTGCAGGATGCAGATCCCGTTCGGCGGACGCGGGACCTGGCGTTTTTCGACGCGCTGCTGGCGCTGCGCGAGGAGCGATTCGACGCGGCGCTGGTGGCGCTGGAGCGCGTCGCGGGCGTTCCGGGGGCCGCGACGTTGACCGAGACAGTGAAGCTCCTGAAAGCCGGAGCCAAGCAATTCGGGCTTGAGGCGAAGGACGTGCTGGTCGCGGTGCCGCTGGGCGAGGCCGCCGGCGGCGACGCGGAGCGCGTCTACTGCGTGCTGTCGCGCGATCGCCGCCTGCTTTCGGTGCAGCGCGGCCGAGCTCCCCAGTTGCTCGAGGGCGTCTCGAGCGATTTCTATCCCGGCCCGGCCTGCTGGCCGTGGCTCA
This sequence comes from Phycisphaerae bacterium, assembly GCA_022842805.1. Taxonomy (GTDB): domain Bacteria; phylum Planctomycetota; class Phycisphaerae; order UBA1845; family Fen-1342; genus JALHOX01. The sequence goes on from JALHOX010000403.1 coordinate 2,488, forward strand.
GTTACGATTCGAATTCGGGGCGGGCATGGCTGTATGACCGGCGGCGGGTCATCGAGGTCGGGCGCGATCCGAGCCGCGCGCTTAAGCTCAACCTGAAGGTCGAGGAGATCGAATTGTTCGAAGGCGTCGTCTCACCGGTCTTCGAACTGGTGGCCGACGCGGTGCTGGCGCGGCCGCGCACCATCGGTGAAGACGGCGAGTATCTGCGGGCGGATGTGAAGGCGAACCGCGATTTCGTCTCTGACCCCGATCTTCCCGAGATCGGCGCCATCGAGCCGATCGAGGGGGCCGCGGGGCTGCTGCATTTTGCCGTCCGCGGTGGCCCGCAAATGCTGATCGACAGCGCCGCCCGGCGGGTGTGGAGCAGCGATTGGTTCGCCGAGAAGCTGGCTCTGCCGCGCCCGCCCACGATCTTTCCCCAGGCGGCCTTTGGCGATGGACCCCGCACGATCTATCTGTTCAGCGATCAGGGGCTGATCGAGTTTTTGCCGGAGACCGAGTCTGTGCGGCGGATTGCGCTGCCCGGCGACAACCCGCACCCGCCGGTGATCCCCGAGTCCTGCCCCTATCCGCGGCGCGACCCGCGCTGGCTGTACATCGCGCGCTTGCCGGACGATGGCGGCAAGGTCTATCGGATGGATCGGCGCGACGGCGCGATTCAGCCGACCGAATTGGTGAACGTAGTGCAGCCGCGTGCTTACTATCGCGTGCAGTCTCGCGGGCAACTGCGGCGCGAGATTGACGCCCGCATGACAACCCTCGGCATCCCCAACGCCGCCGCGTTTATACAAGACGCGATCACGCGCGTTCGCGAGGCGCAGGCCGGGCTGGGAGTTCGGCCATGAGCCACGCACAAAAGCTGCTTCTTGGCGACCGTCCGTTGCGGCTTGAGCAGCTGGACGCAGTTCTCGAGACCCCGTTGCAGATCGAGCTTTCCTCAGCCGGTTTGGCCCGGGCGCGCACCGGGCGCGAGTGGGTCGAGCGCATTCTGAAGAGCGGCCAGGTGGTCTACGGCGTGAACACCGGCTTCGGCCACTTGAAGAACAAGCGCATCGCCCCGGATCAGCTCGAACAACTGCAGCATAACCTGCTCATTTCGCACGCGGTCGGCGTCGGTCCGCTGGCTCCGCCCGAAGTCGTCCGCTGGATGCTGCTTTTCAAGATCAACATGCTGCTCGCCGGCCACAGCGGTGTGCG
>JALHOX010000404.1 GCA_022842805.1 Phycisphaerae bacterium
GCCAGCAGCGCCGCCGCCCCCACCGCCGAAGCAAGCCGCGGCGAGCGCTTTCGCCGTGCCACGATCGCGTCGTCCGCCGCGCTGCGCAACGGGCGATGGGCCGGCAGCCCGCTCTCGCGCAAGAGTGCTTCGAGCAGCAGCAGCGCCAGCGCCGGCAGGGCGAACCAGTGGAAACGAGCCGGCGTGACATTGCTGGCGTCGCGGGCCGTTTCCTTGGCCCGCAGCGCAGGCACGATGCGCTCGCGATAGACGTCGCCGAGGTTGAAGTTGCGTGTTCCCACCGGCACAAACGCGTTTAGATTCGAAACGGCAGCAATCTTGCGCAAGTCGTCAAAATTGGCCTTGGACCACACGGTTTGCCCCTCATGTTCCAAAAACTTGCCGGCGTTCTCCGAGGAAACGGGCACGCGCGAGCCCTCGCGCTCGTCGCCCAGCGCCACCGCGATCACGGGGATCTCGTGATCCTTCCAAACACCCTGCGCCGCTTCGACCGGAAAGCACTCGTGGTCTTCGCCATCGGTGATCAGCAGCAGCACCTTGTGCGTGTCGAGTTTCGTCACCAGCGCCTTGGCCCCTTCGCGAATCGCGTCGCCGATGCACGTTCCGCCCCGCGGCGAACTGAGAGGGTCGATCTCGGCGGTGGCCAGCCGCAGAAAGCCGTAGTCGTCGGTCAGCGGACAGACCAGCCGCGGCACTCCGGCAAATGCCATCACGCCGACGCGATCGCCCGCCAGCGCGGGGATGAGATCCTCGACGATCGCGAGCTTGGCCCGTTCGAGCCGATTGGGCGCGATGTCGCGCGCCAGCATGGAGCGCGAGACATCGAGCAGCACCATCACATCGATGTTGCGGGTAAAGACCCGCTCGGTCGATTCGCCCCAGCGCGGCCCGAGCAGTGCGATCGACAGCAGCGCCAGCGAACCAAACTGCAGCGCCAGTTGCACGCCGCGTCGCAGCGTGATTCCTCTCGGCGAAAGCCGCGGCAGCAACGCCGCATCGGCAAAACGCCGCAGGTCGGCCAGGCGGCGCATCAGACCGAACAGGCCGATCGCGCCCACAAACACCGCAACCCAGATCAACGGCCAGAGCCGCAACGAATCGAATTGAAGCCAGCTCAGATTCATGGCGTGCGCCTCAGCCATGTGGCGGCGAAGGTGGTATGTAGCGCGAGGCACGCGAACGCCGTCAGCAGCCACGGCGCCGCCAACTCGCCATAGCGCTCGAAGCGGCGTTCTTCGGTCTTGGTCCGTTCCAGGCGGTCGATCTCGGCGTAGATCTCGCGCAGCGCCGCCGCATCAGTGGCATGAAAATAGCGCCCGCCCGTCAGCTCGGCGATCTGCTTCAACTCTCGATCATCGACCGCCCGACGGCCGAAGGCGGACATCGCACCGGTGCCGGCGAGAATCGTGTAGACCTTCAGCCCCAGCGTCGCGGCCAGCTCGCCCGCCTTCAACGGCTCAATCTCGCCCGCGTTGTTCTCGCCGTCGGTCAGCAAAATGATCACGCGGCTCGTGATCTTGTACTGATCGCCCGAGCCGCTGTAGCGCTTCAGGTCTTTCATGCGCTCGGCCGCAAGCGCCAGGCCGTCGCCGATGGCGGTGCCGTCGTCGGGGCTGTTGGGAATCGCCGTCTGCGTCTCGGCGATCAGCCGGTTGAGGTGCGAGCGGTCGAGCGTCAGCGGGCAGACGCTGTCGGCGAAGCGCGCGAAGCGAATCATCCCGATCAGGTCGTTCGGTCGCCCGGGAAGATCGCTCCCGCGCCCCAGAACAAAATCGCGGAAAACGCTTTTCACGACGTCCAGCCGCGTGAAGCGCTTGCCGGAAACCGACAAATCTTCATCGCGCATGCTGCTCGAAACGTCTACCACCATCTGAATCGCGATGCCCTCGGCGTAGGTGCGGCTGCTTTCGTCGGCACGCTGCGGCCGGGCGCAGGCGATGATCAGTGCTGCGAGCGCGAGCATGCGCAGCAGCGGCAGCAGGGCGGGCCAGTGAATCGCCGACTTCGCGGCGCTCGCGACCGTCGCCACGTCGGAATAGAGCAGCGCGCCCCGCCTCCGACTTCCCCCGCGCCACCACGCGACCAGCGGCAAAAGCGCCAGCAGCGCCAGCAACCACGGGTAGCGCCAGAAGAGCCAGTCGGGGGTGAATGGCAGGTGGGTGGAAGTCATCGCACCTCCGAAGCATCAATGCAGAATGAAGAATGCAGAATGAAGAAGGGACTCGAAGCGCGCACGACGGACTCCGACGGCGCCCCAATGTTCTGCTTTCTGCATTCTGCATTCTGCATTTGTTTCATCACGCCGCTCCCTTCATGGGCTGCTCGGCCGCCAGTTCGCGTCGTCGCTCGAACTCGGCGTAGCTCGCGGCCGAGCGATGCACGAAGGCCCGCGCCGCGGCCACCGAATCGGCCGCCTCCTGCGCGCCCGGCCGCAGAGCCGCGTACTTCACCGCGTCGCACGCTTCGAGAAACGGACGCAGCTGATCGGGGTTCAGCGCTTCGCGAAGCTCGCGGCTGCGGTCGTCGCTGACGAGGCTGCGCAGAAACTCCTCGGTCGTCATCTCCGGGGCGCGCAGCGTAAACTTCCGCTCGATGTACTCGCGCACCACGCCGCTGACGGTGTAGTAAAACGATCGCGTCGCCTCTGCGTCGCGCGGCGGCACGGCCGCCAGCCGCTCCAGCTCGTGCAACGCCCAAAGCTCCGCCGCGATCGGCGGGGCGGGCCGGTTCCATCGGCGTCGGATCATCCGAATCAGCCAGACCAGCAGTGCGATCGCCGCCACCACGCCGATCGTGATCGCCGCAATCTGCCACGGCTTCAGCCGCACGGGCGGGGCCGCCAAAATTCCCGTGATGGCCCGCGGCTGATCGGTCTGGTCGGCGTCGGAAAGTTCGGATTGAACCGTCAGCTTCGTCGCCGCGAGCGTGAGGTCGGACCACTCGCCCGGTTGGCTGGCGGCGTCGTTCGTCTGGCGCCGGTAGCGCGCGGTCTGAGCCGGCAGCTCCACCTCGCCGCTGGCGGTCGGTTCAAACGTGGCCGACATCCTCCAGTGGCGATTGCCGGCCTCGTCGAGGCTCATCGCCTCGTCCGTCGCCGCGATCTTCTCCGCGTCGACGGGCAGGGCGAAATCGGCGAAGTCCAGCTCGAAGTCGGGCGGTGTCGTGGCCTCAAGACTGGCGGTGACGGTGTCGCCGATGCGGATCGTCTCGGCGCTCAACCGCATTTCCAGCCGAATCGGACCGCGCTCCGCAACCAGCGGCGCCGGGCCCGACGGCGCGGGCGATGTCGGGCTGCACCCGGCCAAGAGAGCCGAGCTCAGAAGCAGCCAAATTCCCCGCCCACGTGCGAGCGTCGCCACCCACCTCATCGCCGCTGTCCCCGACGATGGAAAAACTGCCGCAGCGGCTCCACAAAATCGCCGCCCGTTTCCACTTCGATCGGGTCGACCCGCATGCGGCGGAAAAGCCGCTCGACGGCCTGCTTGCGGGCGAGCGCCGCGGCGCTGATGCGCTCCCGGACGCGCCGCGACGACGTATTGACCGTCACCACTTCGCCCCGCTCGGCGTCGAAAAGATCCACATAGCCCATCGGCGGCAGCGATCGCTCCCGCTCGTCGCCGACGATGATCGGCACGATGTCATGACGCCGCCGGGCGATGCGGGCGGCCGCG
>JALHOX010000405.1 GCA_022842805.1 Phycisphaerae bacterium
GCGGATTCCGACCGACGGCGGGACAGCAGTTCACCGTCTTGTCGAGCAGCGGCCTGAGCGGCTCGATCGCCGAAGTGCTCGGACCGGGTCGCTATGGCGTTGCGAACGTCGGAAACGAGGTTGTGGTCACGGTGCTCAACGGCATCGGCGACACGAACTGCGACGGGTTTGTGACGGTCGGCGATATCAGCGCATTCGTCACCGCCCTGATTGATCCGGAAGAGTACGTCCAGGATTATCCGAACTGTGAAATCGACACGGCGGACGTGAACGCCGACGGCTTTGTCACGGTGGGCGACATCGGCGCGTTTGTGACGATGCTGACCGGCAGTTGATTGCGAGTGTGCGCGGGTGCGCGGTGTGGCGCACCCGACGCGCCTTGATCGGGGGGGTTCTCGACAACAAGTCCAAACAAGCTCGAATCACGACGAGTGGGACGCACACTGCGGCCGACAGCGCGGCTAGCGGCGGGCCAGGCGCTCGGAGACCACGCGCGGGAGATCGCTGAAGACGTCTTCGCCGCGCGACCAGCGGGCCTCGGCGTCGGGGGTTTCGATGGCGCGCAGGATGGCGGAGTGGAACTCATAGTGCTGGTCGTCGAGGTCGGCCTCGCGCAGGGCCGCTTTGAGGCCGTCGCCGATGGCGCCGGCGGCGGCCCAGGCGACGGCGTCGAGCGGGCCGTCGTGGCCGGGCTGGTCGGCGGCGAGGGCCGCATCGCAAAGCTCCTTGGAAAAGGAGGTGTAGCCGCGGCAGCCCAGCGGGCGGAAGGGATGGATCGTGCAAGCGCCGTCATCGCCCAATAGGGCGCATGGCACGCGGGCTCGCGCGCGAGCTTCGATGGTGAGAGCGCCGACGCGGCGGGCGTGTTCGGCGATCCGGGTGACGAGCGCGTGAAGTTGCTTGGCGGTTCGCTCCGCCTGTAGCCGCATCGCGATCCACAGAGCCTCGGGGATGGTGACCGCGACGGCGAGGTGGCAGCAGGCGGAGCAGCCGGCGCGACAAGCCTGGCGGGCACGATCGGGCGAGGCGTCGATGGCGGCGTCGGTGCGGGCGGCAGCGGCGGGGGCGAAGTTCAGAACGGGCAGCGCTCGCGGACGCGCGGCGAGAGCGGCGCGGGTGTCGGCGCGCTGCTCCTCGGTCAGACGGTGGATGAGCGCGAGGATTGGGGTGGCGTCGACTGACACGCGGGACATGATAGGTCGCGGGGGCGGAGCGGGGCCGCGCAGACACCGGACGCGACGTCGGATATATAGACGACTCGCCGAGCGGCTCGCGCGGGTGTGCGGGCTGGCGGACTCCCGCAACGCACGATTGAGGCACGCTGGTCATGAGCATTCTCGTCGATCGAAATACCCGCGTTCTGTGTCAGGGCATCACCGGGAAGGCCGGCGCGTTTCATACGAAGCACTGCCTGGAGTATGGCACGAAGATGGTCGGCGGCGTCACGCCGGGGAAGGGCGGGCAGAAGAGCGAGCATGGCCTGCCGGTGTTTAACACCGTGCATGAGGCGGTGGCGGGGACCGGGGCCGATGCCACGATGATTTTTGTGCCCGCGCCCGGGGCGGCGGCAGCGGCGATGGAGGCGGCGGACGCGGGGATCAAGCTGGTGGTGCTGATCACCGAGGGCGTCCCGGCGGTGGATATGGTGAAGGCACGTAAGTACTTGGACGACAAGGGCGTACGCATGATCGGCCCGAACTGTCCGGGGATCATCAGCCCGGGCCAGTGCAAGATCGGGATCATGCCGGGGTACATCCACACGCCGCCGGCCAAGGGCAAAAAATCGGTCGGCATTATCTCGCGCAGCGGAACGCTGACCTATGAGGCGGTCTGGCAGTGCTCGCAGCGCGGCTTTGCGCAGAGCACCTGCGTCGGCATCGGCGGCGATCCGGTGAAGGGGCTCAACTACATCGAGCTTTTGCAGCTTTTCAACGACGACCCCGAGACGGACGCGATCGTGATGATCGGCGAGATCGGCGGAACCGACGAGGAAAACGCGGCCGCGTTTGCGAAAAAGAACATCAGCAAGCCGGTGGTGGCGTTTATCGCGGGGCAGACGGCCCCTCCCGGCCGGCGGATGGGGCACGCCGGGGCGATTATCAGCGGTGGGGAGGGCACGGCGCAATCGAAGATGGCGGCCCTGCGTGACGCGGGGATCGCGGTTTGCGACAGCCCGGCGACGATGGGCGAGACGCTGGCGAAGCGGCTGGGGTAGGCCGCGCAGTTTTTGCACAAACGATACGGGGCCCTACCGGCAGCCAGTCGGGGGGCTGGGATTGGGGCCCTGCCGCCGGGGCCATGGTTTGCCGGACGCGCGAGCGACGGAAGCGGGGTTCCGAGCGCCGGCGGGATCCGGTCGAATAATGGGGAAAGCTCGGCGACGGGGGGGTTCGCCCCCGGATTTGGCAACAGGAGATATTTCGGATGACGCGGTCAAGAACTGGATCTATCACGCTTGGATTGACGGGCTTCGTCGCGATCGCCCTTGCGGCGGCGGCGGCCCACGCGGCGGACACCCAGCCCCCGGCCATTCAGGCCCCCGCCAAGCCCAAGATCGAGCTCTCTTCGGAGCTGTGGAACTTTGGCGAAATCTGGTTCGGCGAGAAGCTTGAACAGAAGGTGACCATTAAGAACACCGGCAACGCCGAGCTGCGGATCGAGTCGGTCCGGGCCAGTTGCGGGTGCACGGCGAGCAAGGCGGAGAAGAACGTCCTGGCCCCCGGCGAAGAGACCACCGCCAGCGTCTCCTTCGACAGCCACAAGCGGCAAGGTCAGGTCAGCACGCAAGTTACGTTCGTTTCGAACGACCCCGACCGCAAGCAGGTGGTCTACTACCTGAAGGGCTTCGTCAAGCGCGTGCTGAACTATGAGCCCGCCGGCGGCGTGGTCATCCACAGCACCGATCGCACGGCGGCCAAGAGCGGTACCGGCGTCATCACAGCGACCACCGCCGAACCGATCAGGCTGGAAATCGTCCGGGTGGACGCGCCCAAGTTTGATGTCACGCTGAAGGAAATCGTCGCGGGCCAGAAGTACGAGGTGACTGCGGTGGTGAAGCCGCCGCTCGAAACCGGTCGCACGGTGGGCAACGTCGTGCTGAAGACCGGGAACGAGCGCGAGCCGGAGTTGAATCTGCCGATCGTGGCGACGGTCTACGACAAGGTCGAGCTCTCGCCGGCGGCGATCTTCCTGGAACCGACCATGACGCCCGATCGGACGGAGCGCACGGTGTCGATTCACTATCGCGGAGAGAACCCGGAATTTGCGGTGCTGAACGTGGATGTTCCGAGCGACGATTACACCGCGAACTTTGGCAAGGTGCGTCCGGCGGGCCCGGAATGGCAGCGGCTGGGTGATTCGGCCCCGAAGATGATGGTGGACATCAAATTCAGCCTGCCGCCCGGGAAGTCGCTGCCGCCCCAGGGTGTGACGGTGATGGTCCAAACCAACGAGCCCGGCTTTGAGCAGGTTCCGCTGCTGATCACGCCGGATGGAACAGCTTTCAACGCCGCCCTGCGTAAGACGCAGCGGTAGTTCGAATCGATCGGATCAACGACCCAAACCTGAGCAACAACGACCGAGTGTGAAACGCGAAATGGAGAAGCATATGAAGCGCAACATGTGGATGATTGGAATGGCCTCGGCGGCCCT
>JALHOX010000406.1 GCA_022842805.1 Phycisphaerae bacterium
CATATTGGCGCGACAATTATGCCCAGCGCCCTTATGTCACGAACGGGGCCCCGTATGACGCCTATGAGGCGGCCTATCGCTTCGGATGGGAATCGGCCCAGACGTATCGTGGCCAGACGTTTGACCAGGTTGAGCTGCAGCTTGAACGAGAATGGACGCGGTTGCATGGCCACTCCAAGACTCCCTGGGTCGTCGCCAAGCAGGCGGCGCGCGATGCATGGGACCGGGTATCTCGCCGGGCGACCGTTTACCCAGCGGACTAAGCGCACAGCCCCATCTAGTCACGAAACGCACAGCATGCCCGGGGGGGCCATTTGCCATCAGCCTAAGAACGGTTTCGAACGTGATGTTGATGCGTGCGCTCGTTGCTTGCGGCGCAGACGGCTCCGCTCGGCCCGCGTTCGCGTCGAGCAAATGGCGCGATGAATCATCTGTAGCAACACCCCCGATGCAGCGTCTCCGCTCAATCGATGGTACCGCGGCGACGCGCCGACGCTGCGATCATCTCGGCTCTCGTTTGAAGCCTACGGTTTGAGCACTACCTTGATGCATCCGTCGGTCTTGTCTGCGAATGTCTTGTAGGCCTGCGGGGCGTCGGCAAGCGGCAGGCGGTGCGTGATGACAAACGCGGGATCGATCTCTCCGGCTTCAATCTTGGCGAGCAGCGGCTTCATGTACCGGTGCATATGCGTCTGCCCCATCTTGAATGTCAATCCCTTATTCATGGCCGCCCCGAACGGGATCTTGTCCAGGTACCCTATATAGACGCCGGGGATGGAGATGGTGCCGGCCTTGCGGCAACTCATGATTGCCTGCCGCAATACGTCGGGTCGATCCGTCCCCAGGCCCAACTGAACCTTCACGCTGTCGAGGCTGGCGCGAAAGCTCCCGCTGCCGTGGGCTTCGCATCCGACGGCGTCGATACACCGGTCGGGGCCACGACCTCCCGTCAGTGACATCAGCCGATCCTGGACCTCGCCGTCCTCCGAGAAGTTCAGCGGCTCCGCGCCTCCCTGACGTGCGGCCATTGCAAGTCGTTCCGGCACGCGATCGATCGCGATGACGCGTTCGGCTCCAAGCATTCGGGCGGATTGGATCGCAAACTGCCCCACCGGACCGCATCCCCAGACGGCGACGGTGTCGCCCGCTTCGATCCCACAGTTTTCCGCCGCCATATAGCCGGTGGGAAAGATGTCGGAAAGAAACAGCACCTGTTCATCCGGTATGCCGGCGGGAACTTTGAGAGCTCCGACATCCGCAAACGGGACGCGGAGATACTCGGCCTGACCACCCGAAAAGCCGCCCAGCATTCGCGAGTATCCGAACATGCCTGCCGGCGACTGGCCCATGGCCGCTCGCGCCTCAGCAGCATTGGGGTTGGAGGTATCGCACGCCGCGAACAGATCCTTCTTGCAAAACCAGCAATTCCCGCAGGAGATCGTGAACGGGATCACGACCCTGTCGCCGACTTTCAGCTTCGAGACGGACTTGCCCACCTCGACGACTTCACCCATCGTCTCATGGCCGAGCACATCACCTTTCTCCATGGTCGGCATGAATCCGTTGTACAGATGCAGATCGGAGCCGCAGATCGCCGCACTGGTGACCCGAATGATGATGTCGCCTTCCGCTTCGATGCGGGGATCGGCCACATGATCAACGCGTACATCTTCTTTTCCATGCCAACATAAAGCCTTCATTTTTCATCTCCAAAGCAGAATTTTCAGGATCGAGACAATCCAAGTGACGCCGCGGCAACAGGTCTGATGCGGGTCCGCCCTGCGGTCAGATGCGAAGTGCGTACGGGGGTGTCTTCGGCGGAGAGCGCAGGTTTCGCGGGCAAGCCGCGCCGCCATTCATGAGCAAGAAAGCGAGAGCGCCGCCGGTAGGAGGCGCACACGCCGCAAGCGCAGGCCCGTTTGAGGTTACCTAGCGCTTGTCGCCGCTCGACCGGGCGGATCCGGCATCGCTCTCCGATGCATGCGTTTTGCCGCCGGTCTTTTGCTTCGAATCACCCGCGGTTCCTTGTGAACTGCGAGTCCGATCGCTCTCGTCCGACGAGTCGCTGCGACGACTCTTGCCGTCGCTCGACTTCGACTGGTCATCGCGGTCGCCGGACTTGCTGTCCGGTTTCTGACCGGTCGTGCGATGGTCAGTCTGCGTTTGCTGCGATTTGCCGTCGGTGGTCTCGCCATGCCGCTTGTCAGAATCCTTCTTCTGCTCTCCGCTGCGGCTCTGGCTCGAACCCTTCTCCTGCGCATCGCTCGGGCGCTGACTGCTCTTGCGTTCCTGTTCCTGCGTGGCCGCGTCCTTCTCTTTACTCATCCGAAATCTCCAACAATGGATCCATGCCGCACCCGAACGGTCGAGGGCGGTCAGAGTTGAGCATGGGCGCTGGGCGTGAATCGAGGGTAAATTCAGAGTGTCCGGTTCGCGGATGTGTCGGGGAGCTGCATTACCAGACTGCGCATAGCAGACGCCAGCGGGGTCCAATTATTTCGCGCATTCTCTGGGATCGGAGGGACTACCGCCTTGCCGGCAATCAGCTCAGGAGACGATTCACGGTGATTTCAGCCGGTGTTCATCGCGTTGCCCGAGACTAATTTGACTCTGCGAAACGTTTTTCCTGAGTACGTTGAATCACAGTTTGGAGAAAAGCCATGGCTGACGTCGCACTATCTCGGACCGCCAATGATCGCCGCCTGATATCCGAGGAGGATGTAACCGTCCTCGGCACAATCATGAACCGTACCTCCTGGGGCGCGGTGACGGCGGGCGCGCTGGTGGCGATCAGCCTGCAGATGATCCTCACCGTCCTCGGCGTCGCGCTCGGCCTGACGGCGGTGCAGCCGGAGGGTGCTTATGCCGATCAGCGAGTCGCCGCGGCCACCTCCGTTTGGTGGCTCATCTCGGGCATTATCTCGCTGCTCGCCGGAGGCAGCGTCGTGGGCCGATTTGCCGGGATGACGCGAAGCCCCGATGTGCTGCTGCACGGGCTGACGATGTGGGCCGTGACCGCCGTCTTCGGCTTTTTCGTCGTCGTGCTTGGGGCCGGAACGCTTTACGGCACGTCGATGGCGCTGTCGTTCGATCAGTCGCGGCCGATGATGGAGCGGTCGATGGCAAACACCGACCGCGTCGCGATTGATAACGGGAGTGACCGAGCGTCGAACGAGACGCCGCAAACGTTGGATCGAAGCATTGCACGAACGGATCAGGAGACGATCAATCGAAACGCGCGAGCGGCCTCGTGGTGGACGTTAGCGGGGCTTCTGCTGGGCGTCACTGCCACCCTTTCCGGCACCTGGCTGACCGCTCCGAAGGTCATTGCCCTGCGCCATGCGACGGACCGACGGCAAGTTGGCGATTCAAATCTACTCCACTAGTAGACACGCGCCCCTCGGGCGTTCGACGCTCGACCCCGTTCTGATCGAATAAAGGCACATGAAGGACACCCGATCGGCGGCTTTGTGCTCGCGCCAGCGCAACCGGCGCGAGCGCGAATCTCAAGGCCGTCGCGGTCCATCGCCATAGATCTCAGGAAATCGCTTCACCGCTCGCGTGCTGTGGGTCTGAGCTCGTCCACGAATGAATGCGCTCCGCGACAGCGTGGCCAAGTCATACCCGCGGCTTTTTTCGTCCATTTT
>JALHOX010000407.1 GCA_022842805.1 Phycisphaerae bacterium
CAACGCGATAGCCCGGCTGCAGCACGCGCCACGGCACGCCCGCCGCCCGGGCGAGCGTGGAGAAATCGGGGGTCGTCTGCCCGGCGCTGCCGACAAACGTCGCGCCGCCGAGCGCCACCCAGAAATAACGCGACTGCCCTGCAGCGATCGTTTGCGCCGGCAGATAGATCGCCTCGTCGCGCCCGTTCTCATCCACAAACGCCACATCGAGCGCCGGAAAAACGGTCGAGCTCAGCCCGGCCGCAGTCATTACGACCCGCACCGGAACATGGTCCACCAGCGCCGGCGGATTCACGATCGTGTTGCTCGAACCGTTGTTGCCGCGAAACTCCAGCAGCAGCGCGCCGCCGGCCGACTCCACCCGGATCGACGCCGGCGCCGCGCCGCCCGGCAGGATGTGCGCCGCGCCGCCCGGCACGGTCAGCGTCGGGGCGGGGCTGGGGCCGATGTCGTCTAACTCGAGCGGAAAGATCTGCGACGCCGCACTGGTCACAAACGACCGCTGGCTAAATGGGCTCCAGCGGGTGGGCTCGTCGCCGCTGTTGTCGCTGTGTCGGGCCCGAAGCTGGTACTGAGTCTGGGGAAACAGGCTGATGAGCCCGTCGTGCGAATTTTCGAAGACGCCGTCGCCGAGGTGGATGTGGGTCAGCAGCACCCCGCTGACGCACGAGGCACGCCATACGCGCTCCGGCGGATTGACCAGCCAGATCTCGAAATCGCTGCAAACGTGCGACTGGCCCGGGTCGGGGTCGGAGAAGGCGGCCGTCTCCATGTGTACGTCTTCAAAATTGACGATCTGCCCATCGACGTTGGGCTCGGTAATCACCGGGGCGGCAGGGGGGGTGTTGACGCCGGCGAAGGCCGGCCAAGCCAGCGCGCCGACCATGAGGCAAGCGAGGCGCGTCGAGGGAGTAAACATGGGAGCGGGCTCCTGTCGATTTTGAACTTTTCTGCGGCCATCCCGGCGACCCGCGGCCGGTACAGCAGAAGCGCCGGCGCGTGGGACCAATCCAGAGGCTACCCGCGTCGGGCGGTGCAACCAAACCGTTTCCGGGAACTTGCGAGTTCAAAAAAAAGCATGCCTGTCGTCGGCCCGCCGACAGCTGTTTCAGGGCCCAGGCATCGGACCCCGCCCGCGCGATCGCTCCCGTGCGCGGCGCGTCCTCGAAGCGACGAACTTCGATCGAAAAAAGTGATCGATTCTGTGCGAATAGAGTTGATCGAGCGAATCGGCGAGTTATACTTAGCAATGTAACGGTTCAGTGCGCCCTAAAAGCGTTCTAAATCGTAACTCATTGCTGCTGAACAACTTGCTTCCACTCGCTGCGGCACCCTCAGACCGCGCCAATACCCACAGGGTGCCGCACGCCTTTTTTCCCCTCCGCCTCAAGCACCAAATTGCCCGTGCCCTCGCCGTGATCATTATTTCGCCGCTACGTTCGCGGTGAAGAGGTCCGCGCGATACCCGCGAAGGCCGCTCCGCCCGCGTTGGCAACGCCGGCCGTTCCCGCTATCAACCATGACATGGCATGCTCCTACGGCGTGGTCTATCCGCTCTGGTCCTTCGCCGACGATCGCGGCGCGGCGCTGGAACGCATCATTGATGAGACGGGGATTGATCACGTTTCGATTCCGCTTGTTGGCGGAATTGTCGACGAGTTTCGCGTCGAGCCGTCGGGAGGGCCGCACTACTTCTTTTCTTCCGGCGGGTGGCACTATGAGTTTGATCGAAAGCGATATGAATCGCTCGCGCTAAAGCCCAGAGCGGCGGATTGGCTGGGGAAGCGGCGTGTGCTCGCGGATTTCCTTGAGTTCGCAGCCAAAAAGCGCGTTAGTACGGCCTTCGCGTTGGACGTGCGCCTCGGCATTTGGACCAGGTCAGAGCCGGTGCGACCGCCGCAGCGAAATTTTCTCGACGAGCCGGTTGAGGGCAAAGGCCCCTGTCAGCTCCACGCCGACATGCTTGACCTCACCCAAGGGGTACTGACGGAGCTCGCCGCATTTGGGCCGAAGTTCCTCACTGTCGCGCCATGGCCCATCGACGAAACCGACGGCCTGACCTATTACCGAATGTCGCAAGTCGCTCCGATCGTGACCCACGGTTTGGCCGCTTGCTTCTGCAGTTCGTGCAGAGCGCTCGCGGCCCGTGCGGATCGTTCGCTCGATCTCTCGGTCACGATCGAAATGTTGCGCGACGAGCTGTCCCGATTCGCACGGGGCGAAAGGACCGCGACCGATCGGAGCGATGTGATCGCGAAGAATCTGGCTGAGTATCAGCGCCTGCGCGTCGAAGCATATCAGTCGATTTGTACTGCGATGCATCAACGCTGTGCGCCGACGCAGACGCGCGTCGCGGTCGAGGAAATTGGCTCGGCGGTCGCCACGGCCCGACTCTGCGGCAGCGACGTGCCGGACCTTGAGATTCATGAGTACGAAGGTGAAGACGCCGAAACCACTTTGCGGGCGTTGCAATTCGTCGGCGCACGCGGCTGGGCGTTTTCGATTCACGTCGGCAACGGCACGCCCGGCGAAGCTGCGCCGCTCGTCAGTTTCGTCAGCCGCCTCGCCGAATTCTCTCCCGTTTCGATAGACTTCGTCGATGTCGACTGCGCCCCGCGACGCGTCGTCGGCTGGATCAAGCAAGCCATGCGATTCGCCCGGCGGAGTGAGAGCCTTTGAGCGAGCGACCGATCGACCGAGAGTTTCTGAACCGCGCCGCGCATTGCGTCGGCCTCATCTTTGCCGGCATCAGCGCCCTCGCGCTGTGCGGCTGCAACAGCAAGCCCGGCAAATCCAAGCTCGATAAGTCCGCCAGCAAGCCCGTCGGCGGCAACCCAGCCCACACGCCGCGATACGCCTTCGCCCCCGAGGTCGCCGACGCCGACCCCGAGGTCGCCGCGTTCGTCCGCAGCTTCCTCGAAACCTGTCTGACCGGCGATTACGAAGGCTATCGTCGGCTATGCAGCCTGCGTCAGGACCCGGAGAGCCGCGATCGCTTTCAGCGCGTCTATCAGGCGATTTCGAAGCTGACGGTGCGCGAGATCGCCGAGGTCGAGGCCGCGACCATGCCGCGCCCGACCTATCGCGTCATCAACGAAGTCGAATTCGTCGAGGGCAAGACGCCCGTCTTCGGCGAAGACCGTCGCGCCATCGCCATTCTCGTCTTTCGCGAAGAGGGGCAGTGGCGCGTGTTGCCAGCTCCGACCAAGCTGCAGCCCCCGCGTCCGAATCGCGCGCCCGATTCGCAATCCACCTCCGGCCCCAGCACCACGCAACCGGTCGAATATCCATGGGACCAGAGCGGCGACGATTGAAAATCCGCCGTGGGGTGTTGCCGATCGTGCTGGCCGCCTTCGCGGCGTTTGGGAGCGCCGCCGCGGCGCAACCCGCCTCGTCGTCGGCTCCGGCAAGCGACGACTCGCCGCTCGTCGCGCAAGACTTCGCTTTTAACTTCGATCAGCCCGCTTTCTACGAACTGGTCCGCCGCACGCGCGCCGAGGGCGACGGCGCCAGCTCGAACACCGCGCCGCGCGAGGTCGTTGACTGGCGCGAGTTCATCGAGCGACCGTCGGACTTTCGCGGCGCGGCGGTGCGAATTCGCGGCGTGCTCGTGCGCAACAAAGATCCATTTGCGCTGCGCGCCA
>JALHOX010000408.1 GCA_022842805.1 Phycisphaerae bacterium
GGCACCTGACCGCGGGCGGGCTGCACCTCGATCACCGGATCGACCAGGCCGGTCGGGCGGATGATCTGCTCGACGACTTCGCCGCCGCAGCGCTTCAGCTCAAACTCGGCCGGCGTAGCGCTGACGAAGAGCACCTGGTGCCACATGGCCTCGAATTCTTCGAAGCGCATCGGGCGGTTATCGAGGGCCGAGGGCAGGCGGAAGCCGTGTTCGACCAGCACGGTCTTGCGAGCGCGGTCGCCGTTGAACATCGCCCCCACCTGCGGCACGGTCGCGTGCGATTCGTCGATGATCAGCAGGAAATCCTTGGGGAAATAGTCGACCAACGTGTAAGGCTTCGAGCCGGCGGGCAGTTGGTGCAGATGCCGCGTGTAGTTCTCGATGCCGTTGCAGTAGCCGACCTCGAGCATCATCTCGATGTCATACTTGGTGCGCGCCAGCAGCCGCTGCGCCTCCAGCAATTTGCCCTGATGTCGGAGCTGCATGACGCGCTCGTCGAGCTCCTGGCGAATGTCGGCGATGGCCTGCTCCAGCCGTTCTTCGGGCATGACGTAGTGCACCGCGGGGTAGATGAAAATCTCGCGCCGCTCCTGCACGACCTCGCCCGTCAGCGGATTGATGTAGGCGATCTTCTCGATCTCGTCGCCGAAGAGCTCGATGCGGATGCCGATCTCCTCCTCGGCGGGGTGCAGTTCGATGACATCGCCGCGTACGCGAAAAGCGCCGCGGGTCAGCTCGATGTTGTTGCGGTCGTATTGCAGGCGGATGAACTTTTTGAGCAGCTCATCGCGCTCGATCGTTTCGCCGACGCGCAGAAAAACGACGCTCGCCTTGTACTCATCCGGCGAACCGAGGCCAAAAATGCACGAGACGCTGGCGACGATCACCACATCGCGCCGCGACACCACCGCGCTGGTCGCCGCCAGCCGCAGTCGATCGAGGTCGTCGTTGCGCGACGAGTCCTTCTCGATGTAAATGTCGCGCTGCGGGATGTAGGCCTCGGGCTGGTAATAGTCGTAATAGCTCACGAAATACTGCACGGCGTTTTCGGGCAGGATCTCCCGAAACTCCTCGAAGAGCTGCGCCGCGAGCGTCTTGTTGTGCGAGATGATCAGCGTCGGCCGCTTCAGGCGGGCGATCACATTGGCCATCGTAAAGGTCTTGCCCGAGCCGGTGACGCCCATGAGCGTCTGATACTTCGCGCCGGCGTTAAACGACGCGACGATCTTCTCGATCGCCTGCGGCTGATCGCCGGCAGGTTGGTGCGGGCTGATGATCCGAAAGTCGGTCATAGTTAGGGAAAGAGTGTAGCGGCTGTGTGGCGGGCCCTCGCGGAGCCGGGCGAAGGAGGTCGCACCGGCTGAAGCCGTTCGTCGCCGCGAATTCCGAGCCGGCCGCTGCAAAGATCGCCGAGATTTGCGACGTGCGCGTCGCCGAAATCAACTGGGACTTTCAGAATTAACACCTTCTTCACACTGCGCACTTCACGTCTAAATCACCTGCCCCGCATAATGGCCCCTCAGCGCTTGGGAGAAGGAAATGAAGCTGCAACGCGACGCCCGCAAGGGGCGTCTGCTGTGCGTTGTCGCATTGGCCGGCGTGGGCGAATTGTCCGCCGCCACGATGCCGATGCAGACCATGATGAGCCGCTTGGAACGTGCCGACGATCAGGCCCCCGCTTTGGGACTGGTCGACCGAGTCGGGGATGTTCTGCGGCCCGGCGACCTGTTCGCATCGATGGCCAGACCATCAACCGAATCCGAAAACTGGGTCGATCTGCAGCCGCAAGCCTCGACCGCTTCGGTCGCATCCTTGCTGCGCGATTCAAGCGAGGTCGGGTTGGGCGAGATGCGCTGCGCGATGCTGCTGCCCACGGTCGCCCCGACCAGCCCGCGTTTGCTCGCCACCGGTTTCAACAGCATCGAAAGCTCGGAGAGCCTAACTCTCACGCCTTGATGCGAGCTCGGGCTTCGATCGCGGCGTACGGCGATCCGTCGCCACGCCGCGCAACCGTCCCGCTCTATTGCCCGCGGCGAAGAATCACGGCGGTCAGGTCGTCGGCCTGGGCGCGGCCTTCGCAAAATTTCTGAATCTCGCGGTGGAGATTGCTGATCAGCCCGTCGAGCGGTGCACCTTCGCCGCGGCGGATCAGGTCCACCACGCGCTCCTCGCCGAAGAGCTCATCACGCCGGCTCGGCGCTTCGTAAAAGCCGTCGGTCAACAGCACGAGCAAATCGCCCGGCATGAGCTGGATACGCTCCGCCGAATACTCGATATCCGGAATCACGGCGAACGGCACGCTGGTGGCGCCGCGGCTCTCGAACGACGCATGTTTGAGGTGCATGATCGGCCCCTGGCCGCACGAAACGTACTCGACCACATGCGTTTTTGGATCAAGCACGCCGACGAACGCCGTCACGAAGCGCTCGTCATCCAGATCTTCGCAGAGCACGCGATTCACCGCGGCGCAGATCTCGGCGACGTCGGTGGTGACTTGCAGCATGCCGCGGACGAGGGCGTGGAACTGCGCGATCACCAGCGCCGGGCCGATGCCGTGACCAGTGGCATCCGCCAGAGCGATCAGCAGGCGTCCGTCTTCAAGCTGAATGATGTCGTAGGTGTCGCCGCCGCACTGGTCCGCGGGCTGATTCCAACCGGCGACGTCGTAGCCCTCGATCACGGGCACGACCTCGGGAAAGAGCCCGAGCTGAATTTGTCGGGCGATGTCGAGGTCGCGCTCCATGCGCTGCTTCTCGGCGTACTCCTCGAGCAGCCGCCCGCGATCGAGCGCCACGCCTGCCTGAGCGCTAAGAATGTTCGCCAGCTCTTCGTCGTCCTCATCAAACGGCCCGCT
Organism: Phycisphaerae bacterium; assembly: GCA_022842805.1. Lineage (GTDB taxonomy): Bacteria > Planctomycetota > Phycisphaerae > UBA1845 > Fen-1342 > JALHOX01. The sequence goes on from JALHOX010000408.1 coordinate 2,855, forward strand.
GCGCTTATTGAGCGCCTGCAGGACGCCGATCAGGTGGCCGTCCATGTTTTCGAGCGGAAAGGTGAGCAGATTTCGGGTTTTGAAGCCGGTCTTCTTGTCGACCTCTTTGTTGAACCGCGGATCGGCGTAGGCGTCGGGAACATTGACGACGACGCGCTCCATGGCGGCGGTACCGGCGATGCCGCGATCGGCCGGGAAGCGGATGCCGACGGCGTCTTTCGCGGCGCGGCTGTAGAGCTCATCGCGCTCGGTGTCATAGAGAAAGATCGTGGCCCGCTCGCAGTCGAGCGAGTCGCAGGCGGTCTCGATGATCATGGGCAGCAACTGATCCAGATCGGTGGTGGTCGCGAGCCGACGCGTCACCTCCAGAATCTGGCGCAGTTGGAGAATTTCCCGCTCAACATCACGCATGAGAAGACAGAGTACGTCCGAGGGGGCCGATTTACCAAGGCGGGGAGGAGGGGCGAAGGGGCGGGAGGGGTGATGAGGTGGCCCCAGCGTCCGCTGGAATTCGGCACCGCTGACACAGCCGTGCCCCCCGCGACAGCTAGAGCGGCAGAGACCCGTTCGCGGTTAGAGCGGCCTGGATCACGGGCAGTTCGTGGCGTTTGCCGCGTTCGATGCCCGGACAACCAGTGCCCGCCGCCGCCCAGCTCTGACGCGATTCGAGGTTCGATTTCCAGAATGGCCAGGTGCGGCACTGCACCGGGCGGACCTCGTAGATCGTGCAGGTCTTCCGGCCGGCGGCGTCGGGCCGAAGGAACACGCA
>JALHOX010000409.1 GCA_022842805.1 Phycisphaerae bacterium
GACGACCGCCCAGGACGAAAGCCGCCTCGCCTCCGCCGCGCTGTGGTATCCGCTTAAGCTCGCCCCCGGCGGCTCGACCGACATCATCATCCACCTCCCCGATCCGACGCGCCGCGAACCATCGCAAGCCATCAACAACCTCGACGCCGACTTTGACACGCTCCGCGCAAAGTCCCTCGCCGCCTGGAAGGAGCGCCTCGGCGGCGTCGCGCTGCTGCTGCCCAAATCTCAGCAGCCCCTCGTCGACACCTTCTATTCGCAACAGGCCTACATCCTCGTCAATGCCGACGGCCCCGCCATCCAGCCCGGCTCGCGCACCTACGAGCGAAGCTGGATTCGCGACGGCGCGCTGACCTGCGTCTCGCTCCTGCGCACCGGCCACGCCGACGCCGTCCGCGATTTCATCGATTGGTACGCCCCGCGCCAGTTCGAAAACGGCAAGGTCCCCTGCGTCCTCGATCGCCGAGGCCCCGACCCCGTGCCCGAACACGACAGCACCGGCCAGCTCATCTACCTCCTGCGAAAGTACTACCAATACACCGGCGACCGCGACACGCTCGCTCGCCACTACGACCACGTTCTCCGCGGCGTCGCCTATCTCGACGACCTCCGCCGCCAGCGCATGACCCCCGAATACCGCGACGCCGCCGATCCGCTGAAGCGCGCCTGCTACGGCCTCGTCACCGAATCGATCAGCCACGAGGGCTACTCCGACAAGCCGCGCCACTCCTATTGGGACGGCTTCTTCGTCCTCCGCGGCTTGCGCGACGCCACCGCCATCGCCACCGCCCTCGGCAAGCCCGAAGACGCCCGCTGCTTTCAGGCGTTCTACGACGAATATCGCGACGCGATGCGCACCTCCATCGAGCTCGTCATGCGAACAAAGTCGATCGACTACATCCCCGGCTGCGCCGAGCTCGGCGACTTCGACGCCACCTCAACCGCCATCGGCCTCTACCCCTGCGACGAAATCTCGCTGCTGCCGCGCGCCGCGTGGCAGGCCACCTTCGATCGATATTGGACCTTCTTCAACGATCGCGCGGGCGGCAAGCTCAGTTGGGACCGCTACACGCCCTACGAAACCCGCATCATCGCCGCCTACAACCGACTCGATCAGCCCGAGCGCGCCCACGCCTTGCTGAGCTACTTCCTCGGCCACCGCTTCCCCGCCGGCTGGAGTCACTGGGCCGAGGTCGTTCACAACCCACCGCGCAAGCACGAATTCATCGGCGACATGCCCCACACCTGGGTCGGCTCCGGCTATCTCAACGCCGTCTGCGAGCTATTCGCCTATGTCGACGAAGGCTCGGAGCGCCTGATGCTGGCCAGCGGCGTCGCGGACGATTGGTGGAACTCCGGCGAGCCGGTCGGCATTCGCAAGCTGAACACCGAACTCGGCCAGATCAGCTATGAAGGCCGAAAGGTCGCCAACTTCCTGACGGTCAAGCTCGCGTGCGACGCGACTCTGCCGCCCGGCGGTGCATTCTGGCGGCTGCCGCCCGCCGCCCGCGGTGCGACGCTCGACGGCACGCCATGCCAGCCCGCCGGCGTCGGGTGGGTGCGTCTGCCGGCGCTGAAAGGCGAGTTACGGATCGAGTGAGTCGCGGCCCCGTCGCGATCACTGATGAGCCGGCTCTCCGGCCTCGCATTCCCGAACCGCTTCCGGCCGGCACCGGAAGCGTTTTCGTATTATCGGAACGTCGCGCCAAGGGCGGCGCAGAATCGGGGCGGCGTATCGGCGGCAGGGGGCCGCGCCGACCCGCGCGTCCGCGAAAAAACGCAGAAAATCCCTCATGAAAGCGCTTGCAATCGGTATGGCCATCCGGATAGATTACGACGTGAACAGGTCAACATGAATCGTCATCTGCACAACCAGCTTACGCTCATTTCGGACACGGGACTCGTGTCGGAAGCGGGGCTGCGTTTCGCCACATGGAGGTCGCCACGATGAAACGCCGGCAGTGTCAAACATGGCAACTTCAGCAGCGTGGCTTCACGCTGATTGAGCTTCTGGTCGTCGTCGCCATCATCGCCCTTCTGATCAGCATTCTCCTCCCCTCCCTCGGCAGCGCCCGCGAACAAGCAAAACGAACGGTATGTCAGTCGAATATCCATCAGCTCATGCTGATCACGACCTATTACGCGACTGACAATGCCGACCGCCTGCCGTTCATTCCGGGGACCGTCAATCAAGAGTGCAACGCCCCGTACCGCCAGTTCTATCAGATTTACCTCTTCTTCCGCTATCTCCCCGACTACAAGATGTTCCGCTGTCCGAGCGCTCGCGGTACCAACTCCGTCGAGTCTCTCTACGGCCAAACCAGCGACTCCGCGGTCCCCGGCTCCCCGGTCAATTACGCCGGCTCCTCCCGCTACTACGTCACAAAGACCGACCCGTTCTACATCGACGTCGTCTACCGCGATAACTGGTACCCGGCTTTCGACCCCTTCGCCCTGGGCACCGCCGAAGAGTTCCCCGAGCTGTACACCCAGTACTGGTGGAACGACTTCCATCCCGAAGTCTGCAACCAGGTCAACCCCGCCGGAATTCGCGACGCCGCCGACATTCGGATCCCATCGATCAATGGCGGCTCTCTTGGTAGAATACCCTTCCCGCAATACGCGGTCCCGATGACCGAGTACGGCTGGTGGATGACGGCCAAGATGCTGCGTCACAAAGGAGGCTACAACGTCGGCTTCCTCGACGGCCATGCCGATTGGTACGCCAAGAAAAAGATCTTCGACAACGAGACGACGCCCATTCAAAACCGGGGCGACTTTGACCCGTACGGCTCGCGGCCCTTCTATACCTGGGGCCTGACCCGCAACGGACGCGATTTCTAAATCAATGTGGTGACCTACTGATAGACCTTCGGAGGGTCGAGTGAAGATGAACACGACAATGCGCAGATTTCAATGGTGCGCGATCGCGGCGACGGTCGCGTTCGTGCCGGCGACATTCGCCCGCAAACAGGTACTCAAGAACGGCAGCTTCGAGGCGGCCACCCCGCAGCTCGATCCGCCGATTCCGGTGCCCAACGACTGGTCGCAGTTCGGCCGCGCCCAGCAATCGATGGTTCAGGCCAACGACGGATTGTCGAGCGCCCTCGTCAGCGTGCGCGACAGCGGCTTCGTCGGCATGTTCCAGGACACCGTCACGGTCGAAGAAAACGTCCGCATCCTCATGCGTGCGCTGGCGTACATCCCCAGCGACGCGCCGATCGTCAATCCGGTCCGCGCGGGCATCAAGCTCGAGTTCTTCCCGCCCGAGGGCCTCGTGATTCCCCCGCCGGAGGAAAATCTCGCCTTCAATATCGACCCGGTTCCCTTCGCGGAAGATACCTGGGTTCCGGTCACCTACTCGACCATCGTCCCCCCCGACATCGATACCGCTCGTATCATCGTCATCAGCTTCGATAACAGCCTGACCAACGGCCCGGTCTACATCGACTCGGCCTTCGCAGAGCGCAGCTCCGCCACCGGCGTCAATCAGCTGGTCAACCCCAGCTTCGAGAGCGGCCCCGGCGGTGCAAACGGCATCGCCAACTGGACCGAGTTCGCCGACCCCGCCA
>JALHOX010000410.1 GCA_022842805.1 Phycisphaerae bacterium
AGAGCAAGGCGAAGTTCAAGTTCGTCTTTTCACACCATGTGCTGGGCACAGGACGCGGCGGCGTGGAGCGAGCCTCGCAGTACGAATGGGGCGGCGAGGATCGCCGCGGCGTTGATCGGTTCGCGGAAATGCGGCCCCGGTGGGAGCAGCCGATCCACGATCTGATGCGCGACTCGGGCGTCACGATTTTCTTCCAGGGTCACGACCATCTGTACGCGCGCCAGGAATTGGATGGCGTGGTGTACCAGACCTGTCCGAATCCGGCCGACCCGACGTTTACAGCCTTCAATCGCGAGGCTTATACATCCGGCGACATTTTCCCCAATTCCGGCCACCTGCGCCTGACGGTCTCGGGCGGCGCCGATGCCTCGTGCAAGGTCGAATACATCCGATCCCTGCGGCCGCGCGATGAGTCAAATGGCCAGAAGAATGGCGCCATCGTGCATCAATACGCGGTAGGTCCACGGCCGAGCAAAGCGAACCGCCCCGTACAAAAATCAGAGTCTTCGAGATGAGTCAGTTCGAACGTGGTTTGTGTCTTTGTCTCCTCGCCATTTGTTCAGCTGCGCGCGCGCATCCGCCGGATACGGAAGGTCGCCACGAACAAGGCCGACCCGCGCAGCGCGCTTGGACAATCGCGAAGACCGGCGAGTTGATAACGGGCGCATTTCTGTCCGCTCGCTCGTCGGACATCCCTGGTGGCGGAGTCCGCGTATCCGTCGAAGGCGAAGATGGGCAGGTCGTCAATTTCGCGCTGGAGGAGTTGAACAAACAGGATCAGGCCGAAGCGCGCAGGCGCATCGAGGCGGTCCGAACACTCAACACGCAGCGTGCGGCCTCGACCACCGCCGAACGCGCGAAGAACACCGAGAAACCGCCGCAAGCCGCCCCGTTCGATCTTTTCGCGCCGCACGTCGCGACTCGCTGCGACGCCGACTGGCTCTATGTTGAGAGCGACGGCTTGCCGCACCAGCCCGGCGGAGCACCGGGCACGTACGACTTCTCTCACGCGCTGATGGTCGGCATCACCGCCTGGCAGCAGCAGGTACCACTTCCGCAGCGGTATCGCGGCGAAAACGCGTGGCAGATACCGATCACTCCCAAACTGGCAGCAACGCCGGTATCGGCAAAGGAGCAGCTTTTTCGCGGGGCGATCGCGCTGGCGGCCAATGGCGTTCCGATCTTCAACCCGATCAAGAATGACGGGCGCACCGACACATTTCTCGCCGGCGAACTCGATGAGTTCGGCGGACACTGCGGGCGCGCCGACGACTATCACTACCACATTGCCCCCACCCACCTGCAAAAGTTCGTTGGGCCTCATTCGCCCATCGCCTACGCATTAGACGGCTTCCCCATCTACGGCCTCTTCGACCCAGCTCGCAAGACGGGGACAGAGCGCGCTTGTCCGCTCGGCGGAGTTGGGAAACTGGACGAATTCAACGGTCATTTTGCACCGCCCGCGGCGGGCGCAGCCCCCGGCAACGATGGCCTTTACCACTATCACGCCAGCACGAATTATCCGTACCTCAACGGTGGCATGCGGGGCAACGTCGTCGTGCGGGACGATCAGATCGAACCTCAGCCGCGAGCCACGCCCGTGCGCGATTGGCTGCAGCCGCTGCGCGGTGCAAAAATCACGGGATTCAAACGGATCGGCGACAACCAGGGCCGGACGTGGTCGCTGGAGTACTCGCTCAACGGTCGCCCCGGCTTCGTTCAGTACTCGCTAGAGGGGTCGGGCCGCGATGCGAGTTACCAGTTTAAATTTGGCGCGCCGGATGGATCGAAGAGCGCCGCAACCTACTCGGCGCGTTCAGATCGGCAGGAAGGCGAAGAGCGCCGCGGTCCGGGCGGAGATGGCAGGCCGCGACGGCCGCGCGAGGGGGTGCGCCGAGCCGACGATGAAAAGCCGGCGCGCCCGGCAACACCGGGGGAGTTCGCTCTCTCCAGCCCGGATGTCGTAAACGGACGCCTTGCATCCGATTGCACCTGTGATGGCGACAGCCGGGCGCCGCGGCTCGAGTGGGTTGCTCCGCCCAAACAGACGAAGGCGTTCGCGATCATGATGCATCATGTCCCGCCCGACGGCGAGGCGCATGTGTACATGGTGGCGGCGAATATCCCAGCCACCGCGCGAGAATTCGGTTCCTCCGAAAATCGCGGCGTGACTTGGGGGCAAAACACGGTGAATCGCCGCGCCGAATTCGCACCGCCCTGCTCGCAAGGACCGGGCGACAAGTCATACACCATCACGCTCTACGCGCTTGCCGCGCCTGTGATAGTCGGCGGCCAACTCACCCGCGACACCCTGCTCAAAGCGATCGAAGGCTCCGTTCTTGGAACGACCTCTCTAAACGCTGCGTACGCTCGGCAAGATGGCCAGGAAACACCCGCCGGAGAGCGGCGCGGTCGCGAGGGCCGCGGTCGACGCGGAGAACGACCGGGGCGGCGCGGAGAAGATCGGCCGGGCGCCACCGGGCCGCGCGGCGCATTCCATGACCAAGTTCCGAAGCACGAAGTCGATGTAATTCTCGCACGACCAACCGACCGCTCGATCACAATCTCGGTCGCGGCGGCCGCACCCGCTGAAGCGATCGTCGAGTACTGGCCGGCGGAATCGGATCAGAAGCGAAAGGCTCCCGAAGTGGCGCTAAAGCCCGGCACACCGGGGCATATCGAGCTAACGGGGCTCGCGCCGGGCGCCGAATATCGCTATCGAGTCGGGCTTCGGAGCGGCGGCGCGTCCGCGCCCGCCTGGCAGGACGCGTCGCGTTTTCGCACCAAGCCCGGCCCCGGTACGCCCTTCACCTTTGTCATTCAGGCCGACTCGCATCTCGACGAGGGTGTTAATCCGCAGGTCTACGAGCAGACTCTGGCGAACATGCTCGCCGACCAGCCCGACTTCGTCGTCGATCTGGGCGATACGTTCATGACGGACAAGCGCGGCTCCGACTTCACCGCGGCACTCGCACAGTACGAAGCGCAGCGCTACTACTTCGGCCGTGTGGCACACGCCGCCCCGCTATTTCTGGTTCTCGGAAATCACGACGGCGAAAAGGGCACGTCGGGTCGCGACGCGGAGGACATCGGGCCCTGGTCCTATCACCAGCGCACCACTCGCTTCCCCGCACCCATCATCGATCAGCGCATGTACAGCGGCGCGACCGCGCTGAAAGACGGCGTCGGATCCAACTACTACGCGTTCGAGTGGGGCGACGCGCTGGTGGTCGTGCTCGATCCGTTCTGGAGCACCACCGAACGCATTCGGGGCGGCCGAGGCGGCGGGAATCGCGGCCCACGCGGTGACCAGGATGACCATTCCTCCGATGACCGGAGCGGCGATAGCGAGCCGCTTCGTCCTACCGATGCAAGCTGGGACGTGACGCTGGGGCGAGCGCAATATGATTGGTTGGCGCGCACGCTGGCGGACTCGCGCGCCGCTCACCGCTTCGTCTTCACTCACCATCTCGTCGGCGGCGTAGGCGGCCCCGAGGCGCGCGGCGGAGTCGAATCCTCCGACTACTTTGAATGGGGCGGAAA
>JALHOX010000411.1 GCA_022842805.1 Phycisphaerae bacterium
AACCAACACCGCCCAGCTTTGGCGGCGACTCCATCAACGCGATCGCGCGCGTTATGTCGCCCGGCTCGCGCCATGGTGGGATGTGCACCGTCATCGCGCGCCGCCGGCGGTTCACGCGGCGCTGGAGCGCGGCGTCTCCTCCGGGCATGTCGAGGTGCTGGCCGGTCGCATCGTCGGCGCAAAGGCCGATGAGACCGCGCTCACGCTCACGCTGTCCCAGCGCGGCCGCAGTCCGCTCATTCATCGCCGTGCGTCATGGATCATCAACTGCACCGGCCCCTCACCAGACCCGCGGACGTGGGGAAATCCGCTGCTCTCGGACCTGCTCTCGCGCGGGTTGTTGCAGGTGGATTCGTTGCCGCTCGGAGTTCCGACGGACCAGTTCGGCCGTCCGATCAGGGCGGATGGAGAGCCGGCGCCGAGCCTATTCGTTCTTGGCGCGCTGCGAAGAGCGGATCTGTGGGAGTCGATCGCCGTCCCCGAGTTGCGGGAACAGGCCGCGAGCGTTGCGGATTGTCTGATTACGCTCGATGCAGCGGCGGCGAAACGATAAGGCCGCTCCCGAATCAACTGTCGATCGGGGAGCGGCCGTTTCGTGTTTGCTAATTGCAGCCTTGGCCGGCGCTGAACTACGCCACCATGTCGCTGGCGACGTGGGCGAAGCGGCCGCGAAGCTGGTCGAGGATCTCGGCGTGGCGCTGGCAGACGCGCGATTCGCTGACGCCGAGGACGGCGCCGATCGCAGCCATCGTGAGCTTCTCGTAGTAGTACAGCGTGACGATCAGGCGGTCCTGCTCTTTGAGGCCGCGGGTCACATAGTCGCGTATCAGCTCGCGCTCGGTCTGCTGGATCGGGCCCGGGCTGGGGTCGATCGGCACGAGCATGCCGACGCGTGAGTCGTCGGGGTTGCGGTCCTGCGTCGAGTCGAGCGGGACGTTGTGCGAAGCGGTGACGCTGCGACGCAGCTTCAGGAACTTGCCCGTCGACATCCCCATGCGGCCCGCGAGTTCTTCGCTGCAAGCCGGGCGACCATGCTCGGCCTGGAAGACTTCTTCGGCGGCATTGAGGGCGCGTTCAAAGTTGCGGCCCGAGCGGCCGAGCGGATCGATCTCGCGCTGCCAGTCGCGAATGGCGCCGACGATGCGCTGGCGGCAGTATGTTTCGAATTTCACGTTGCGGCCGGGGTCGAAGGAATTGACCGCGGCGATCAGGCCGTCGTAGCCGGCGCTGGCCAACTCGTCAGCGGTGACGCGCGGCCAGAGGCGGCGGGCGATGATCTCGGCCACCTTGTTGACGATCGGCATGTAGTTTTCGATCAGGGCGTTGCGCGAGGCAACCGACTTGGTCGAGCGAAAGGTCTTCCAGATCTTGGCGATCGCGTTCTTCACGCCGGTCGTCTTTTTCGCCGGAGCGTCCGGGGCTGCGGACGGCGTGGGGGCGATCGCTGCTTTGCTGGCGATCGACTTGGACTTGGCGGGGGCTGACTTGACCTGCGACATGCTGCATCTCTCCCTGATGTCTTCTCGGGCAGGGCGACGCGACCGTTTGCGAAATGGGTCGGCGATTCGCCCTAGGTTCCGTCCTGAGCTCCGCTCACACCATGGTTATCGAAGCCTACCCGAAAGCTGCTTTAGCGAAAATATCACCGGGAGCGTTCACGGTCTTTATCTAAATTAACACCACGGAGCTAAAATTGAGATAAATTCAGTATTTCAGGGGGTTTAGGTCAAGGAGTTCCGGTCGCCCGAAATCAAAGAAAATTTAGCAAACGTCCACATTTTCTCCTCAAGTCTCCCCCCACGCAACCACTTACAGCGCTCCATCCGCCCAATCGAGCGCCCGGTCGTCGTCCCCCACGCCTGTGAAAAGAACTGGCCGTTTGTACTGTTCGGCGGTGGATGTACGGGCCGCCATCAGCCGCGTGTGCATCGATGCGAGCCGCTCGCGGGGCACGACACGAATTGTTAAAGAGCCGAGGCGAAAAGACTTACGGCGAGATTCGTATTCGTCGTTCTGTTGCCCGAGCGCGACGTCAAAGGCGGCTGTGAAATCTTCGGGCACAGTCTGATCAACAGTAATCCGGTAGGCCGGCGGGTCGCTCCAGACCGGCGCCACCAGGAACTCAATCGGTCTTAGAGCCAGCTTCGCGAACGTATCCATCGCGGCGGCAACAACTTGCGACTCGGTCAGCTTCTCGCCGGCGACCGAACTCACCCGACCGGCGCGGTGCGAGAATTCGAGCAGGGGCGCCTGCCCGCGCCAGCCTCGAACAATCACGACGTCGTCCAGCCGATAGCGGCAGAGTCCGCTGGTGTTGGTCAGCAATACTGTGTAAGCCTCGCCGACTTGCAGCTCGCGGGGCGTCAGCGTGCGGGCGTTGGGGTCGTCAAAGCGGTCGGCGGGCAGGAACTCATAGAACGCACTGTGTACGTCAAGGACGCCGACGGGCGTGTTGTCGTCGAGCGGGATGGTGACGCGGCCCTCGCTGGCCAGCAACCCGATATCGCGGATCGGGATGGGGCCATACCACTCGCGCACGGCGTCGAGGTAGTGGGCCATGCTGGCGCCGGTCCAGCAAGCGAGGAAGTTCATCTGCCAATAGTCGCTGGGGCGCAGCCCGGCGTTGCGCGAGCGGAGCGACTCAAGCTCTCGGGCGCGAGCCCGGTCCGATGCCAATATCAATTGTTTAGAGATCGCCAGCGGCTGCCCGGTGGTGGGGGAGCGGAGCGACCCGTCGTGCAGATCGCGAATCAGGTGGTCCGCGTTCGAATCGACGGCCTTGGCCAACTGCACCAGGGTCGCAGGGTTGGCGGTGATAGCGAAAGCCACGTCGCGGGCGATCGCCAGCCGCATCAGGGCGTACTGACGATCGACCACGCTTTCGATCGCGGCGATCGATGGGTGGCCGACGTAGTAGCGCTTCACGATGCGCGATTGCATGCGGGCCAGCAGCCCGGTGATGGCCCCGACCGGCACGCCGCAGGCAGTGTGGTCGGCGTCGTGCTTTCCGGAACTTTGCAGGATGTGTCGCAGGATGGCCTTCGGATGATCGAGCAGCATCTTGAGGCCAAAGGTCCGCCAGCCCCGGCGATAATCCGCGACGAACTCACGCGTCACGGGGATCCACTTCGGCTTGGCGGTGGTGCCGCTGCTGGTGGCGAACATCAGCACCTCGCGCCCGGCGGCGAAAAGGGCGCTGGTGTCGCCCGCGGCCACACGCTCGACCCAGGGGCGCATCTGCTCAAACGTCCGAATCGGCACCGCCCGGCGGAAATCGCGGGCGGACATCGCGGGCGTCAGGTCGTGAGCGCGGGCGAACGCGCTGCCCGCGACCACCCCAAGGGCGCGCCGCAGCGCAGCGCGTTGCGCATCGTCGACGTTTCCGCAGGCGCGCTCGAAAGCGCGCGACGTGGCACTGGCCTGCGCCAGCGCGAGATTGGCAAAGAGGCGATCACTCCAACTCGGCATTCGGAGAGTATGGCGTGTTTTTCGCGGGCTGTCGCAGGCGCGTGCCTGCGCCTACGCGGC
>JALHOX010000412.1:0-2474 GCA_022842805.1 Phycisphaerae bacterium
GCCCGAGGCGCCCGCGGCCTTGAGCGCTTCGATGGCCTGGCGCCGGATGGTCTCGAACTGGCTCTTGCCCGGATAGCCCAGTTCGATCTCGAGCGTGACTGCGTCGCCAGAGACCTTGAGGCCCTTCACCGAGCGCGTGGCGACGAAGTCCTTGCCGGTGTTCGGGTCAATGAGATTGGCGAGCGCGGCCTGGGCGGCGGCTTCGGTGATGGGCATGGGGATTTCCGTCTGGAATGCGGTCGGGAGTGGCGCGTAAGTGTAAGCTAAAACGCCGTCTTTCCCCTCGTCCGGCGCGCCACGACCGAGCCGCGGAGTCCTGCCTGCCGTGCACCCCGCAGCTTGGGTCCACGTATAGAATGAACCCTGCCCAGCGAATCGATTGGCCCCGCGTCCCGAGTAAGGCGAGTCCCATGCGTCGCAAGCAAATCCCCGTTGAGGATCTGGTCCCCGGCATGTACGTCGCAGAGCTGGACCGTCCCTGGGCTGGCACGCCCTTCGCATTTCAGGGCTTCGTGCTGCGCACCGACAGGCAGATGTCGGCGCTCCGCGAGCACGCCAAGTCGGTGTGGATCGACCTCGACCGCGACGAAACCGCCGGCGCCGGCCGCGAGTCCGTGCCTGCGGCGACACCGCTCGCGGGCCTGCACAGGCAAACATGGCCTGAGATGGCGCCGATCGAGCGCGAGATCGCGCGCGTGCGCGACGTCTACTTCTCGGCCGAATCGGCGGTGGCGACGGCTTTCGGCGACTTCGCGAAAGGCACGGCGCTCGACGCCCCCGCGCTGAAGGAGGAGGTGACGAAAATCACCGACAGCGTGCTGCGCAACCCGCACGCAGCCGCGCTTTTCGCGGCCATGCGTGAGGGGGCCGAGTACCTCATCGACCGGGCGATGACCACCTCGGTGTACCTGATCGTGTTCTCACGATTCCTCGGCATGGATCGCGCCGACATCGAGCGCGCAGGGATCGTCGGTCTGCTGCAGGACATCGCGATGGCGAAAGTGCCGAGCGAGATCGTCGGCAAGAAGGGCGCGCTCCCGCCCGCCGACCTCGCTCTGGTGCGCAAGCACGTCGAGCACGGGATCGAGGCAATTGCGGAAATGAAGGGGCTCGGGAGCGAAATCGCGGAACTCGCCGGCATGCACCATGAGCGGCACGACGGGTCGGGTTACCCTAGGGGACTGAAGGGCGGGCAGATCCCGGCGATCGCCGCGTGCAGCGCTTTGGTGGACACCTACAGCGCGATGACGCGCCCGCGGCCCTACGCGGAACCGATCCCGCCGTCGAAAGCGCTCGGCATCCTGCATCGGTGGCGCGGCAAGACGTTCCACGCCACGCTGGTGGACGAATTCATCCGCTGCCTGGGCGCGTTTCCCGTGGGGAGCGTCGTCGAGCTCAATACCGGGGAGATCGGCGTGGTCGTGTCCCAGGATCCGGCAAAGCGCCTGCAGCCGCGCGTGATGGTGGTCAAGGACGCGCAAGGCAGTCCGTTGCGGCCGCAGAAGATCGTCGACCTCGCGCGCGGCCCGATGACCGGCCCGAACGAGGTCTACCGCATCCGCCGCACGCTTGAATTCGGCAGCGCGAACGTGAGCTTGCGCGACCTCGCGATCAACTAGCCACCGGCAGGTCGAAGAAGAAGCGCGTCCCGCCGCCTTCACGATCCTCGAATCCAATGCTGCCGCCCATCATCTCGGTGAGCCGCTTGCTGATCGCGAGACCGAGGCCGGTGCCGCCTTTCGTGCGCGTCAGGACCGAGTCGGCCTGGGCGAAGCGGCTGAAAATGCGGCCGCGGAATTCGAGCGGGATCCCGGAGCCCCGGTCCTCGACCGAGACGCGCACGAGGGCGCCGTCGCGCCGCACGGTCACCTCCACCGCCTCGCCCTCGGGCGAGAATTTGGCCGCGTTCGACACCAGATTGGTCATCACCTGCATCAGCCGCTTGCGGTCAACGACGACGTTCACCCGCGCATCGGGGCCGTGCGTCTCGAGCCGCACCTTGTGCCGCTCGGCGAAGCCCTTGTTCAGCACCGTCGCCTCGCCGATGATCTCGCCGAGCGAGATCGTCTCCAGGTCGAGCGTGAAGCGCCCCGATTCGAGCTTCTCGATGTCGAGGATGTCGTTGATCAGGTCGAGCAGGCGCTGGCCGTTGCGTTCGGCGACCGAAGTGAGATCCAGCACATCGGGCTCGAGGTCGCCGATCGCGCCGGAATTGACGAGCTGCAGGGAGCCGATGATCGAGGTGAGCGGCGTGCGCAACTCGTGCGACAGCGTCGAGGTGAACTCCTTCTTCATGCGCTCGGCCTCCTCCTGGCGCGTAATGTCGTTGCAGTGCACGATCACGGACAAGGTCTCGCCCGCACTGCCGACGAGCGGCGTCAGCGACAGTTCGCAGAGGATCTCCAGCCCGTCGCGCCGGACGCACGTCGTCTTCCGCTCGGTGATCGGAATGCCGCGCTCGACGAACCCGCGCC
>JALHOX010000412.1:2484-3525 GCA_022842805.1 Phycisphaerae bacterium
TGCGCCCCGTCGAGCAGCGGCCGGTCCGGCGGGAACAGGATCCGAAGCAGGCTGCGTCCTTCGATCTCGGTGGCGAGCCAGCCGAACATCTTCTCCGCCATCGGGTTCGCGCTGGAGATCGTGCCATCGGCGTCCAGTTCGAAGACCGCGATCGGTGCGCGGTCGACGTACATTGCGAGCTTGCGTCCCGATGCGCTGATCTCGTCGTGCGCGTTCGCCAGCGCGTCGAGCTGCTCCTGCAGCTGCGCGTTCATCTCGGCGTGCCGCCCCGCGATCTCGCGGTATGCGCGGCGCATGCGGAACGCCCGCTCAAAGGTGCGCGACAGCTGCACCGACGCCGACAGGCTCGCCAACAGCACCACGGGCGCCAGGGCGCCGAGCACCATGAAGAGGGTATTCCCGGTGGCGACGAACATGTAGGCGATGGGCGCGAGCAGAGCCACCGCGTAGGCCGCGTAAACCTGCCACGCGGCGGACAGCGCCGGAATGCCGCCCGCCACCATGCCGGCGAGGACGAAGGCGAGAAACACCTGCACGTCGTCGCCGCCGGCCGGGAAGAACACCGTTCCGGCGAAACCCCAGGTTGCGCCGGTGGCGAGGGCGCCCAACGCGAACCTGCGCAACCACGAGGCCGGATCGCTGTCTCCGTGCCGGCGGTAGGAGCGATAGAGCGCCAGCCGTCCGGCGACGGACGCACCGATCGCCGCCCACCAGACCGCCAACAGTTCGCCCGGCACTCCGCGCCAGATGACCGCTGTGGTGACGGCGGCGGCGAGCAGGGTCAGCCCGATGCTCGCCGGCAACTGGCGGAAAAGCAGCCGCGCCTTGTCGGCGTCGATCAGCGCGCGGTCGATGTCCAGCGCGACCGCCTCGCGATCATCCGTGTCGAACAGGTCCAAGGCGGCTGCCCCGCCTATCGCCGCAGTCGAGGTTGCTTGCATGGGTTCTCCCTGGTCAGGCCGCCGGCGGGCAAGTTGCCGCGCTGTCCTGGGCGGATGGTGCCACAGCGCGGACGCGCAGGCGGACCGGCGCAGCACATGC
>JALHOX010000413.1 GCA_022842805.1 Phycisphaerae bacterium
CGCGCCGAACGCCCTGCGCGGCGCCGCCCACGAATAATCGATTACGGAAGAATTCCATCGCACCAATCGCTTGACTTCGTTTTCTCGATCGACTAACTATTAGTTGGGCACTGGCATGCGGCGCATATTTCTGGCCGCCGCTTCCAGCACAACTCCGCGGGCCGTCGGTTTTGACGTGAACTCCCACGGAGACTTCTCGTGCGCGCTTTTCTTCGCCTGCCCCATTTCTCGACCCGCCGTTCCCGCCCCGCTCGCGCCTCGGCTTCCGGCCGCTTGTTGCGCTTGGAGTCGATGGAATCGCGGCGTTTGCTCGCTTTGACGTTCATGGGGGATTTGAATCCGGCGTTCGAAGCGGCCCGAGTCGACAACTTGGTGGCGGACGGCAATCAACTCTATTTCTCGCTCGAAACGGCGGCGCACGGCCAAGAGCTCTGGACCAGCGATGGCACGCAAGAGGGAACGCGGCTGGTGAAGGATCTTGTGCGGGGCCCAGAGGGCGCCTGGCCGAGGCCACTGCTGGCCCATGAAGGCATCGTGTACTTCGCCACGCAATACGACTACGAAATCTCGGGCGACTTTCTGGAGCGCAAGCTTTGGCGAACGGATGGCACGACCGAGGGCACGTTCGTGTTGAGCCCTTCCTTCGAAGGAAACGTCGTGGCGCTGGGGGACAAAGTCTACTTTGTCAGGCCCGGTCATGCCGGGCCCGGGCCAGGTTTGTGGGAATCCGACGGCACGCTCGGGGGAACGATTCGCGTCGTCTTCGGTCAGGGAGAAATGGAACAGTTGACTGGGTTCCGAGACCGATTGGTGTTTGTCGTCGACTCGTCGGTTTCCGGCCGCGAGCTTTGGCGGTTTAATCCTCACACCGGCGATCTGGGTAGTTTTGCGAGTATCGTCCCCGGGCCGGACGGGGCCTTCAACAAACACTACGCCGCGGGCTTCACGGTGATCGACGACGTGCTGTATTTCGCCGCCAACGACGGCATTCATGGGCGGGAGTTGTGGCGCAGCGACGGCACTCCCTCCGGAACGTACCTGCTGGCCGATTTCAACCCAGGTCCGGCCAGCGGCTTGGAATATGGGTACGCGTTTGACGAGGAAGTGCGCATCGCCGGCTTGGGTTCGAAGATCTTCGTGGCCGCGGATGACGGAGTTCATGGCCGCGAATTGTGGCGCGTCGATGCGCTCACCGGCGCCGGGGAAATGACCGCGGATCTGATCCCGCCCGATAGCGACCGTGAGCCGGCGACTTCACCGATCGTGATCGGCGCTTTCGACGGCGCAATGCTGTTTTGGACCGATCGATCTGAGGACCAACTTTGGAAAGTTGGAGCCCAAGGCGCGCCCGCGGTTGTGACGGAGTTCATTCCCGTCTATCCACATGGCGTGGCCGCGCTGACCGACGATGCGCTGTACTACGTGCAGGCTGGCCCGACAACGAACAAGCTCGTGCGTCGCGACTCGCTGTCAACGTCGAAAGTTCTGATGGAAGGCACTCATTTCGGCGCCTTCACGGTAATCGACGAGGGCCATTATTTCATCCACCGCGAACAAGCCGCCGCTGCGTCTCGATTGTGGAAATCCAATGGAACCGCAGCCGGAACCCTGCCGTTCACCGACGAGCTCTACGGCGCGCCGGAAGGCACGTTTCCGCAAGGATCGATGACCGTGGGCGACAGCCTTTTCTTTCGCACAGCGGGCGACCGCTTGTGGATGGTGCGCCCGGACTTCGACGCGGCGCAAGAAGTGTCTCTGGTGACCACGGACGGCTGTCCCGCAGGTTGCGCGGTGAAAGCGACCGCCCTCGCTGCCGCCGATGACGAATTAGGCTTGTACTTTCTTGGCTCAGCTCCAGGCGCGGGACGAGTCGGATTGTGGCGCATTGACGAAATGGCCCAGGACGTCCGCTTTATCAGCGGTCATTTGGCCGCCTCACGCACGGGCGTTCCCGTCGTGGGCTGGCAGAACGGCCGCCTGCTGTTCATTCATCCGGATCCGGCGACCCGCGTCGCCAGCCTCTTCAAGACGTCCGCCGATGGCCTCGGGGCGAGCTTTGTCAAGGAATTCCCGAATTCAAGCGGGTTCACCAGCAGCGTCGCCTTCCGTGATCAACTGTACTTCATTCTGGGACGCCAACTGTGGCGGACGGATGGCACGACCGAGGGGACGCAACTCGTGCGTGAACTGCCGGAGCGCACCGGTTTCCGAGCGCTCGCCGTGGCAAATGACAAACTGTTCGTCGCCGTGTCCGCGGCGGACATTGAAAGCCCGGATGTCGGACTCTGGGTCGGCGACGGGTCGCGCGAGAATAGCTGGCGAGCCAGTGACTATCCGTATTTGCAGGGTCTGACTCCGACTCATGACGGCGTGTACTTTGGACTTTCGGATGTTGAACATGGCCATGAACTCTGGTATTCCGACGGCGACTCGACGCGGTTGGTCAAGGATATTCGCCCTGGTCCGTCGGACGGGCTGCGAACAAGCGTGCCCGGCAGAATGATCGACGAATGGTTTTATTTCGTTTACGAAACCACGCCCGGCGAGATCGACTTGTGGCGCACCGACGGCACGGAGCCGGGGACGACGAAGGTGCTGGCTGACGCCAGCACATGGCCTTTCGAATTCGCGGGAAATCTACTGTTGCGGCGGGACACTCCGCAATTCGGGAGTGAACTATGGCGCATCGACGGCACTCCCGAGGGAGCGCGCTTGGTCGCTGACTTGAACCCTGGGCCAGCCGATAGCTATCCGTACGTGATCGGCATTCTCAAGGAAAGCGTCTACCTGCTGGCCGACACTCCGGAGTACGGCTACGAACCCTGGCGGCTCACGCTCGACCCAGGCGATACCAATTTCGACGGCGCCGTCGACCTTACGGACCTGAACAACGTCCGCGGCAACTTCGGCGCGACCGGCAATGTCCTGGGCGACACGAACGGCGACGGCGTGGTCGATCTCGCCGATCTGAACGCGGTGCGGAACCACTTTGGCGGACCTGCTGCGTCCCGCGCCGCGGCGACGAGGGTTTCGGCGATTCAGGAACGCGTTCCAAGGCCCTTCGCGGCGCATGACGCGGTGTTCGCGCTGTTGTGCGATGCCGAGCGGCCGCTGGAGAAACGCGGCGGCAAACGGCGTTGAAGGGCGGCTCACCGCCCGCCACCTCGCTACGAATCACTCTTCGACTTCAAGAATCATTGTGCAGGAAAGTCGCCATGCGAAACTTAGAGACCCTAACACAACGGTTGATTGGCGATGTTGAGGCAGATGAGGGCTTCGGCGAGGCGGATGAAGGCTTCGTGGATGTCGTCGCGGCGTTCCCAGCGGATGCGTAGTCGTCGGAAGTGATGGAGCCAGGACAACGTGCGTTCAACGACCCAGCGAAAGACGCCGAGCCCGCTGCCGTGTTCGCGGTTGCGCGATGGGATTACGGGCGTGATGCCTCGCTCGCGGAGGGCGTGGCGATGCGGTTCGGAATCATACGCGGTATCGGCCTGGACGCGCTGGGGCCGGCGCCGCG
>JALHOX010000414.1 GCA_022842805.1 Phycisphaerae bacterium
GACGCCCACGGCCACCTCGGCCTCGGCGGCGATCGCACCGATTGCGGCCCCGACGTCGCCCTCGACACGCGCGTCAGCGCCACGGGTCGTGAGTTTGTCCGCGTCGCCCGCGGCGGCGTCACGACCGTGCTGCTCTCGGCCTACAACGTCGCCACCAATGGCGGCCGCGTCTCCGCGATCAAGACATATGGCAGCGGCCAGGACGAACTCGTCGCGAAGCCGCTCGCCGGGCTGAAATTCTCGATCCGGGGGCAGGACCCGCTGACGGCCGCCGAGAATCTGCGTCGTCAACTCGACTCGGGCAAGAAGTACGTCGAGAAGTGGAAGAAGTACGAAGAAGACCTCAAGAAGTGGGAGTCGGGCGACCGCTCCGACGCGAAGAAGAAGGAAGGCGAATCGGCCGAGGCCGAGGCCGTCAAGGTCGATCCCATCACCGGCACCTGGAGTTTCCGCCTCAGCGGCGGCCCTCTTCCCGAAGAGGTGACGGGCACGCTTCGCCTCAAGCTGACCGGCGATCAGATCGAAGGCCGGTTAATGGTCGATATCGCCGACGAAGAGACGATCATCCGCGGAAAACTGGATGGCGACCGCGTCACCCTCGAATTCGAGGAGGAGACGCCCATCGGCAAGCCGACCATCGAGGCCAAACTGACGGCCGAAGACACGATGGATGGCGAACTCAAGATCTCCACGTTCGCACTGAACTTCAGCGCTAAGCGGACCAACAAAGACGCCGTCGAGTTCAAGGTCTCTCGCAAAAAGCGAAAGTCCAAGGACGGCCGGCCCGAGGCGCCGCCGGTCGACGAAAACATGGAGCCCTACCGGGCCGTGCTGGGCGGCAGCGCCCCGGCGTTCATCGCGCTGGAGACGGCGGCTCAGGCCGAAGCCGTGCTAAAGCTCTTTGTCGATGAGAACAAGCTCAGCGTCGTGCTGCTTGGCGCCGAAGACATCGCCGATCTGGGCGACAAGCTCAATAGTCGCAAGGAATCGATCGGCGTCGCCGTCCCGCCGCAGATCATGCGTTGGCGCGACCGCCAGCCTTATCACCAGGCCGCCGACCTGTCCGATCGCTCGATTCGCATCGCGTTTCAGAGCGACGCGGAAGACGCCGCCCGCAATCTCCCGCTTAACGCGCTGTTCGCCGTGCAGCAGGGCCTGGGCGGCGATGCGGCTCTGCGGGCGCTGACCAGCGACGCGGCGAAGATGCTCAAGCTCGACGACAAGGTCGGCACGCTCGCCCCCGGCCGCGACGCCGACCTGCTGATTTTCAGCGGCTATCCGATGGACGCCGAATCGCGGCTGGAGCGCGTCTTCGTCGGCGGACGCGAGGTGCCTGCCGAACCGGTTGAGCCCAATTGACGCCGCCCGCGACCCGTCATCGGGGCGCGGCGCAGCTCAGACTCTGAGGATGTTCGAATGATGCTCCCAAAGCTCGATTTGCTATCCCGCGGCGCGCTGCTCTGCGCTACGGCGTATCTTTGCTCTCCGCTGGCCCTTGCCCATGAGCCCGAGAGCGCCCCGCTCTCCAACAAGAAGGCGAACTTCGCCTGTCGCGTGGCCAAGGTCGTGGTGATGGACGAGGCGGACACGATTATCAACGACGCGGTCGTGCTGGTCTCCGAGGGCAAGATCGCCGCCGTCGGCAAGAAGGCCGACATCAAGATCCCGGAGGGCTACACGCTCATCGACCAGCCCGAATGCTGGATCGTGCCGGGGCTGGTCGAGGCGCACAATCACACGGCCAGTGGTTCGAGCGACCTCAACGACATGGTCTATCAGTCTAACCCCGGACTCGACACCCGCGCCACGATCGAGCCTGCCAACAACCTCACCATTCGCGCCCGTCGCGGCGGCGTCACCAGCCAGATGTTCATTCCCGGCTCGGGCACGAACATGAGCGGCTTCGGCACGGTGGTGAAAACCGGCGGCGACACGGTCGAGGAAATGGTCGTACGCTCGCCCGGCTCGCTCAAGATCGCGCAGGCCGGCAACCCCGAGTGGTACATGGGCGGCAACGGCCGCATGTTCATGAACTGGAACACGCGCCAGACGCTGCTGAAGGCGCTGAAGTACCACAAGGCGTGGGAGGCGTATGAGAAGGGCGAGTCGACCACGAAGCCTCAGTTCGACCCGATCTTCGACGGCTTCCGCGGCCTCTTTCGCAGGGAATACCCGGTCACCGTTCACACGCAGATTTATCAGGTCGTGCTGATGACGGTGCAGATGCTCGCCGCCGATCTCAAGCTCTGGGTGGTCACCGATCACTCGGAGTTCGACGGCTGGAAGGTCGCGCCGATCGTGCTGCAAAACGACATCTGGGTCATGCAGGGGCCGCGCGGATTCCACTTCGACCGCGCCATCCGCAAGATCTGCGGCAACGCCAACGGCTGGTGGAAAAACGGCGTCCGCCGACTGGGCCTCAACACCGACGCCCCGGTCATTCCGCAAGAAGAGCTGTTCTTTCAGGGCACCATGGGCTGCTGGCTCGGCTGGCAACCGTACAACGCCCTCGCCGGCGTCACGAAAATGCCCGCCAAGGCCCTCGGCCTCTATCCGAAGACGGGCAGCATCGAAGTCGGAAAAGACGCCGACTTCGGCATCTGGACCGGCAACCCGATCGATCCGCGCTCGGCCTGCCTGCTGACCATGATCAATGGCAAAGTCGAGTACGACGCGGCGGATGACAGCCCGCGGCAATTTTGATCGCTCATGAACGGCCCGGCCGAAGTCGCCCCGCGAGACGGTCGGCCGCCAAGGATGAACGAATGACCAGTTGGTTCGCACATTCCGATCTGGATCGACGCTTGCAGCGCCCGCCCGGGGCCCTGCGACCGGCCGTCGCGGCGCTGCTGGCGCTGTCGCTGCTCTCCGGCGCGGTTCTGGCCGCCGGTCCCGGCGATCGCTTCACCATCATCCGCGCCAAAAAGGCCATCACCGTCAGCGGCGACGAGATCGACAACGCCGTCGTCGTGATCTCGAACGGCAAAATTGAGAACATCGGTCCGTCGCTCGATTTCCCGGCTAACAGCCGCGTGATCGATGCGCGCGACCGCGTGATCATGCCCGGCCTCGTCAACGCCGCGACGCGCTTCAATCTGCCGCGCTTCTCGCGCCGCGAAATTCATGCCAACTGGCTCGCCAAAGACGAGTTTCTCCCCCATCCAGAGGACCTGCTGCCCTTTGCCCGTGCCGGGGTCACCACCGGCGCGATCTATCCGAGCAGCGGCGGCGGCGGCATTCCCGGCCGTGCGCTGATCGTTTCGCCCGCATCTTCGAAGGCCGGCGAGCCCCGGATCCTGCGCGATAAGTCGTATCTCTACGTCACCGCCGAGAAGCGCGAGTGGCGAGAAGCGCTCGAAAAGGCCAAGAAGGAAATCGAAAAGGTCGACAAGGCCAAAGCTGCCTTTGACGAGCAACAGAAGAAGGCGGCGCCCGCCTCGGCCCCGGCCAGCGCCCCAGCGGCGCCCGGCGGCGCACCGGCTTCGGCCGGCGCCCCCGCC
>JALHOX010000415.1 GCA_022842805.1 Phycisphaerae bacterium
ACATGTGCGAATCCCGGCTTTGAAGCCAACGCCGGTGATGATCGAATATCTGACGTGGTTCGAACGGCCGGGGGCGGGGCGCTAGGCTCGATCCGGGCGCGGCTGTACGCCGACGCGATGCGCCTCAGCCTTTTTGGGAATGCACAACGGTCTATAGCGCCGGCGCACGTCGAACAGGCAATTAAGCGGGTGCGCCCCCCTGCGTCCGCGTCCCCCCAAAACATCGGCTCTCGGCGTTTGCCGATTAGGCGATGTTGACCTGCTGGCCACGGCGGCGCTTCGCGTTGATCATCTTGCGACCGCCACGGGTACGCATGCGGGCGAGGAAGCCCTGCTTGCGCTTGCGCTTGATCTTGCTGATGCGGTGCGGGTAATGCATGCGTATCGCTCCTCAATCAGAAATCGCGGTTTCGACGTCGGCCCGACGCGAACCAGCTCCGGTCGCGTGCGGTGACGAGCCGCGTAGTATTACCGAAGAATGTTTCGGGTGCAAATCGGTTCGCGACCCCGCCAAACGATCGAATATTGCCGCCCGCTCGTGGCGGTTTATTATCTGCCCTAACCCCACTACCGCTGCTAAAATCGAGCAACCGTCACATCGCCGTCGAAACGTAGTCCGAGGATCTAAAATGGGTGCACACGATCCGCTTAACGACCCCGTCTTTCGGTCGCTGGCGGCGGATCCGTCCACGGGCGTCGTGCTTTTTCGGTTCGATGGCACGGTGCTATTCGGCAATGACCAGGCCGCACGGATCTTCATGGGACCCGGCGCGCGGGCCGCCGACTACATCGGTCGAAACTATCGCGATTGGATGCCTCCCGCGTATGTCGCGAGCCGCGACCAGATGCACCGCGAACTGGTTGAAAATGGCAAGCCGATGCTGATCCGCGCCCTGTGGGACGGCTATCAGCATGTGACATGGCTGCAGTTCATTCCGGATATTCCCGACGGCGAGCATGACCACGATCCCGCCGCCGGCCGTTTTCTGGCCATCACGCGCCGGGTCGAAGGCGACCTGGGCGAGAAGATCACGGTCGCGGGAGAATACGTCCGCGTCGACTCCGACCACATCCGGCTGGGCGAACTGGACGCGCTCACGCCGCGCGAACTGGAGGTCCTGGCGCTCATCGGCCAGAATCTGACCTCGCGCGAGATCGCATTGCTACTCGGCTGCGCGGAGAAAACCGTTGAAAAGCATCGCGAGTCGATCGGCGCCAAACTCAAGGTGGCCCATCGCGCCCAACTGGCCGATCTCGCCCAACGGGCGGGGCTGACTTTGGAAGACGCGGGCCGCGCCCGCGTCTGATTCGCCCTAGCAGGACGATTGGTCATATGGAATTCGCCACAGTCGACACATCGCTGATTCTCAATCTGTTTGCCAGCGACCCGACCGCCGGCCTGGTGCTGATGACTGCCGACGGACGCATCACCTACGCCAATGAGCAGGCCGCGCGGCTCTTTTCCAACGGCGCGAGCGGCGCCGCGGAGTTCGTCGGCAAGAGCGTCTACGAGATTTTGCCGCGCGACGCGGCCGAGCACAGACTCGCCGTTCATCAACGCGTGCGGGAGTCCGGCCAGTCGGCGACGCTGCGCGTGATCTGGTATGGCTGGCAGCAACTGACGTGGGTGCAATACATCCGCCCCGCCGCTTCGGATCGAACGCGGCCCGAGCGCGCCGACGGCCATTTTCTGCTCGTGACGCGCCGCGTCGGCGGCAGCCCCGAGTCGCAGCAGTTGAGCGCCGAACCATCTACGGTGATCGAACTGGAATACGCCCGCCTGGGCCCTCTGAACACGCTGAGCGCCCGCGAACTGGAGGTGCTGGCCCTCATCGGCGAAGGCCAGACGACGCCGGAAATCGCGAAGGTTTTGCACCGCTCGGAAAAGACCATCGAGAAGCATCGCGCATCGCTGACTCGCAAGCTGCATTGCGAGCAGCGGCTTGAGTTGGCGGAGATCGCCCGCCGTGCCGGCCTCACGTTGCGCGATGCTGAACGCGTTCGCATATAGGCCGGTAGCGCCGGCTTTCGAATGCGCGCAAGGCTCGGGGCGGCGCGACATTTGCATCGCGCGGTGGCCGACACCCCAACACCCCACCAGCTTCGTCAGCGCCCCGCTTGCTTTACGCCCCGCCGCTGCGGGACGGGGGCAACGGCGGAGGCTTTGGAAAACCGCCGGACGGCGGAGGCACGGTGCGCGGCGGCGGCGCGACGAACTCGCCCTCCGATTTGGCCGGCGCATCGTCGAGTTTCGGGGGCGATTCCATCAGCGGCGGAGCCGGCGCAGCGGCGGCCGCCGGTGGTTCCACTCGCGCCGGGGCGGGTTCGGCCTGACTCGGTGCCGGCGCAACCGGCGCGGGCGTTGCGGGTCTGGACGGGGCTTCGGCAAGAGGGATCCGATCTGGCTCGGGTCGCGTCGGTCGCGGACCGAGGTCGACGCGCGCCGCAGCGGGCGGGCCGCTCTCAGACGAAGCGGCTGGCCGAGACGGAGCCGACGGGGCGGACCAATCGCGAATCGGCGCTGCGGCGGGGCTGGAGCCGCTCGACGAGCCTTGTCCGCGCGGCGAACCTGATCCGCCAGACGCGCCCGACCCACCCGCTGGTCTCGGCCCGCCTGCGCCGACACCGACCGGAGGATGCGCCGGCGGCGGCGCCTTCAGCGCGACAAACAGCAGCCACAGCGTGATAAAGCCGAACGGCACAAGACCGAGCAACTCGTAGTAGTGGAAGCCGTACTTGCCTTTGAACGCGCCGGCCTCGTGCGGCAATTTGTGGAGGTTGTAGTGCGGATGGAAGCCGATCGTGGCGGCCAGCCAATCCTTGATGTTCTCGGGCATGGGCGTTTGGGGTTTTCGTCCATCGCTCGCGACGCCGCTGGTGGGCGCGCTGGCCGAGCTCGGCGCGGGCAACGACGACTCCCACACAAACTGAGCCGGCTTCTCGACGACGTGATGCTCATCGAACTTGGTCGGCAGGAATCGCAGGCCGGGGGCGAAGTAGCTGATGAGCGCCGCGACCGCGATCAGGCTGACGCCGACCACGCCCTGCCCCGCGACGAGGCCGGAAGCGCCAAGCACTCCGGGGTCTTCGCCTTCCTCGCGCTCGCCGCGACGCCAGTCGACCACCATTCGCACCAGGCCGCCGATCATGATCGGCGCGGAAAGATCAAACGGCAGATAGAGGCCGGTTGCGAAGGGCAGACAACCAACGCCCATCATCTCGACCATGAGTGCCAGCGCGACGCCGGTGAGGATCAGCCCCCACGGCAATTGCTGATCCACGACGCCCTGCACGATCAGCTTGATCAGGTTGGCCTGCGGCGCCTCGGCGGGTGAGAGGCTGCTGCCGCCTTCGACGAAGCCGGGCATCTTCGACAAACCCTGAATAACCAGGGCCAGGACGAACACGCCGGAGACGACGCCGATGATGTTCGCCACCTGCTGCTTCCAGGGTGTTCCGCCGACGAGGTAGCCGGTCTTGAGGTCCTGCGACGTA
>JALHOX010000416.1 GCA_022842805.1 Phycisphaerae bacterium
TCGCCGAATTTCACGCCCACCAGCTTCGCGAATTCTCGCAAGACCCCCACAAAAAAGTAGACGATCGACCCTTCGGCGGCGGACCGGGCATGGTGCTGATGTGCCAGCCGGTGATCGACGCCGTCGCGGCGATTGAAGCGCTGGATCCCCGTCCGGCCCTGCGCGTCCTGCTGACGCCGCAGGGTCGTCGCTTTGATCAATCGTTCGCGCGGGAGCTGAGCGCAGCGCCGCGGATGTTGTTGATCTGCGGACACTATGAGGGCTACGACGAGCGGATCGTCGAGCTGTTGCAGCCGGTCGAGATCAGCTTGGGCGACTTTGTGCTGACGGGCGGCGAACTGGCGGCGCTGACGGTCGTCGACGCGGTCACGCGTCTGCTCCCGGGCGTTTTGGGCAACGAGCAGTCGGCCAGCGACGAATCGTTTAGCCACGGCAATATCGAATACCCCCACTACACCCGCCCGCGAGACTATCGCGGGCTTTCTGTTCCCGAAGTGCTGCTCAACGGCAATCACGCCGAGATCGCCCGCTGGCGCGCGGCTCAATCGGCGGATCGCACGGCGGCTCGCCGACCCGATCTGGGCGGCAGCGCGTCGCACATCAGCGTACGTCCCTCCGAGATTTCCGACGGGGCTTCCGTCGAAAGAACGTTTGGTCCGAAGCGACACGCCACGCGGCCCTCGGCGCGTGCAGCGGCGCAGCTTCTGAGTCTGGAAAGGTAGGCTTCCGATGCGGAACCCCGTGTTTGAGCTGGTTGGTGCGAAATATCTGCGTAAGACCCCGATCGACTTTGAGATCGGCGATAGTGTCGTCGTCACGCTGAAGATCATCGAAGGCGACAAAGAGCGCCTGCAGGATTTCAGCGGCACCGTGATCGCCCGCAAGGGCAGCGGTCTGGACGAGATGTTCACCGTCCGCCGCCTTGTGGGTGACGAAGGCGTCGAGCGCACCTTCCCGATGCACTCGCCCAAGATCGTCTCGATCAAGACGGCTCGCAGCGGTCGCGTCCGCCGGGCCAAGCTCTACTTCCTCCGCGAGCGCGTCGGCAAGGCGCGTCGCCTGAAGGAACGCCGCCTGACCCGCGAGCAGCGCGAGCAGAAGGACGCGCTGTCGAAGGCCAAGCTGGCGAAGGCGCAGGCAGTGGCCGAGGCGCAGGAGGCCGTTTCCGCGGCCAAGTCGGGCACGCCGGTCGGCGCCGGCGCCTAAGACGCGCCGCTCCCGCAGGTGCTCGATCGCGCATCCCGCCGGTCGAGCGCAGGCCCCCTGCTCGGCGCAGCGCTCCTGCGACCCGTACAGCAGCCCTCGTAGTTAGATTTCTTCGCAGAGCAACGCTTCGGCGTTGCTCATTTCATTCAGAAGGTCGCCGCGCCATGTTTCGCTCGCTCGCCACGTGGTTGCAACGCCTGCTGGGGCTGCGGCATCCCCCCGGCACCGGAGCGCGCGACCCCCGCCACGTACTCGGGGAAGCCGGCGAGCGCGCCGCCGAAACTCACCTGATCAAGCAGGCGCGGATGAAGATTTTGGCGCGGAGATTTCGCGCCCACGGCGGCGAAATCGACCTGATCTGCGGAGACGGGGAATCGATCGTTTTTGTCGAAGTGAAGGCGCGGCGGAACGAAAAGTTTATGGACGCCATCGACGCCGTCACGCCGGAGAAGCAGCGGCGCATGATCACCGCGGCCAATGCTTACCTCGCGAAGCACCGGCTTGAATCGCGACCGGCGCGGTTCGACATCGTCACCGTCGTCGGCAGTGCGCCGGACTTTCGCGTTCACCATACGCGCGACGCGTTTACGCCGGGCGTGCGATAAAAAAAAAAACGGGGTGCGTCGAGGGACGCACCCTACGTCAATCGAGCGGGGTGCGTCGAGGGACGCACCCTACATCGCTACATCGCTACGTCTCAGCCGCCGATTAGCGCGCTCACGAATGGTCCGATGTCGCCGACGGTTACTGCGCCGCTGTTGTTCATGTCGCCGATGCATTGACCGTTGAGCGCGGGGAATTGCGCCGCATAGCCGGCCGGATCGACGAGAATTTGCACGAACGGTGCGATGTCGCTCACCGTCAGGAAGCCGTCGCCGTTCAAATCGCCGTTGTTGGCGACCTGCGGACAAGAATCGGCGCGGTTGTTGAAGCCGTCGGTGTCCTGATCGACGCCGAGCCGTCGCCCCGATCCGGGCGGGACAGCCATGAACACGATCGGCGTGGTCGACGAGGCCGTGCCCGCGAGCTGGCCGAAGCGCAACTGCGAACCGTCGTCGGCTTCCCACGCGCTGGGCGTGATGTTCGCGTTGACGAGTACATAGCCCGTCACGCCCGTCGGCCCGTAGCGCCGGGCCACCACGTCGCACGCCGAGGGCGTATCGAGGTGCTGGTCAAACATCGTCTGAAGGTCGACCGGCAGTACTTGTCCCGGACCGGCGGCCGTCTGCAACACCGTTTGCCATCCGACGACCGGCTTGGCGTTGGTCGGATAGGCCTCCAGGAAGGCGATCATCTCCTCGCGATCCTGCGGCGTGAAGCCGCCGAAAAACTCCAGGAGGAAGGTCTGGATCACATGGCCGTTGTCCTCGCGTTTTTCGCGACCGTCGTGCAGCAAGCCGACGCCGTTGTAGAGATCGCTGTCGAACTTTCGATGCAGGTGTCGAAGCTGCGGCACGAGCTGCACCTGGGCCGAAAGGCCGTCGAGGTTGAAGCCGACGTCGCCGACATCGGTCGCGCACTCGATCTGTCGCGCGCCATCATGGGTGAGTTGATGGCAGCCGTTGCAGCTCTGCTTGAAGTGCTCGCGGCCCTCGGCGGCCAGCGGGTTGATGAACGAGTCATTTCGATTGCGATTCGGATTGGGGGCGTAGGCGATGGATTTCACGAACGCGTCGAACTTGGTCATCTCGAGATCCGGAATCTGCGCTCCGCCCAGCAGCCCGTCGAACGCCGGATTGAAGTCGACGAACTCCGGCCGGTCGCCGCGCCAGTGGAATGGCGCGTGATCGTCGAGGCCGCGCAGGGAGAGCGTGACCATGGGCCCTTTGAGCGGATGATTCACCGGATTCGTGTCGGGCAGGCAGGGATCGCCGAGTCCGGTGATGTGCGGGATCGGCTGCAAGCCCTCGCCCGGCTGACCGAGATCCCAGGCGTTGTGGTCGAGGTGGCCGTCGATGTGGCACATTGCGCACGACGACGAGAAGTTGTTGGAATGTCGCGTGCTGTAGAGGAAATCGCGTCCGGCGCGGACGAACAGCGACTCGGGCGTGAAGAGAGAGGTCGTGGCGACGACCGCCGGCTGCGGCTGCGACAGATCGATGGACGAGATCGTCATGTCGGTGCGATTGAACACATAGAGCCGCTGGGCCGCTTCGTTGAGCGCCATGCCGCGCGGGCCGCGACCGACGTCGACGCGCGAGAGAATCGCGCCCGTCGCGCCATCCACGACGCCCACGCGATCCGCGCCGATCGACAGCACGTAGGCGCGGCTGCCGTCGC
>JALHOX010000417.1 GCA_022842805.1 Phycisphaerae bacterium
CGGCGCACCGGCCGATCCCAAGGTGCCGGCACAGTGGAACCGCTATCACACGCACGCTGAGATCACGGCCTTCGTCCAGCAGTTGGCCGCCGCTCATCCCGATCACTGCCAATTGCAAAGCCTGGGAAAATCGTATGGCGATCGCGACATGTGGTTGTTGACCATCAGCAACTTCAAACATGGTAGTGTTGCCGACAAGCCGACCTTCTGGATCGATGGCGGCATTCACGCCAACGAAATTCAGTCGGTCGAGGTGGTGCTCTACACCGCCTGGTACCTGCTGGAAGCGTACGGTCGCAATCCGCTCGTCACCCGGCTGCTCGACGAGCGGGCGTTCTTCCTGCTGCCGATGCTCAGTCCCGACTCGCGCGACGCCCACCTGCAGCGCCCCAACACCACGCATTCGCCACGCAGTGGGCAGCGCCCCGTCGACGACGACCGCGATGGTCTCGTCGATGAAGATGGCGCCGACGACCTCGACGGCGACGGCAGCATCACCATGATGCGCATCCGCGATCCCAACGGTCGGTTGATCCCCCATCCAAAGTTTCCAAATCTGATGATCGACGCCCCGCCTGACGAGCCGGGCCAGTACGTTGCCCTTGGCCAGGAAGGGATCGACAACGACGGCGACGGCCGTGTGAACGAGGACTCCGACGGCTACTACGACCCCAACCGCGATTGGCCCTGGAACTGGCAGCCTTCGTATGTGCAGCCCGGCGCGTCGAAGTACCCGCTGGCGATTCTCGAGAATCGGATGGTCGCCGATTTCATCATGGCGCATCCGCAGATCGCCGGCGCTCAGTCGTATCACAATGCCGGCGGCATGATCCTTCGCGGCCCCGGCGCCAAAGACGACCGCTACGACCGCGCCGACATCGCGGTGCTCGACGTTATCGGCAAGCGCGGCGCCGAGATTCTGCCGGGTTACCGCTACATCAACATTGCCGATGATCTTTACGAGGTTTACGGCGGCGAAGTCGACTGGTTCTACGCCATGCAAGGGGTCTTCACGTTCACGAATGAACTGTTCACCGGCTTCAACTTTTTTCGCAAGGCGTCGGAAGGATTCTTCGGCAGCGACGAAGACCTGCACACCTTCGATCGCTACCTGCTATTCGGGGGCGGCATCGTTCCCTGGCACGAAGTTGATCATCCTCTGTTCGGCAAAATCGAAGTCGGTGGCATGACCAAGAACTGGGTGCGGCAGCCGCCCTCGTTCCTGTTGGAAGAAGAATGCCATCGCAACATGGCCTTCACGCTCTACCACGCCGACCAGATGCCGCAAGTCGAAGTGCAGTCGATCGAAGCCAAGCCGCTCCCTGGCGGGCTAACCGAAGTGACCGCGGTGATCGCCAATCGCAAGGTGATCCCCACGCACGCGGCGGCCGACGTCGAGCACCGCATTACGCCCCCCGATCGCGTGACCATTACCGGGCCGGCGATTGACGTCGTGCTGGGGCTCAAATCGACCGATCGCTTCTTCCGCACTTCGGACGAGCAGAAGCGGCAGCCGCAGACGCTCGAGTTCCGTTCCATCCCTGGTATGCAGGCGGTCTACGGTCGCTGGATCGTGCGCGGAGCGGGCCCCTACACAGTGACCGTGGTTTCGCCGAAAGGTGGTCGGGCTGAGCGCACGAGTGAAACGCCGAAGTAGACCGCGCGATTTATGTTCTGCACAATCACGGCATGAACGGTGGAATCTCGGCCACGCGAGTGCCATCGAGCATGCCTCGCACGTAGCGTTCCACACCTGCGAAGCACAACTCTAGCAACCGTTCGCCCGTGGCCGCGGTCGACAGCGAGGGGGCCTGGTCCGGCTGATCGGCCCACATCGCGGTGCGCACGTTCTCGGGAAAGGCTGCTAGCGCGATCGCGGTTTCAAATTCCTGGGCGTGGCCCGGTACGTCGGGCGTGCGCATTGCCTTTCGCGCTTCGTTGTGATCGATTGTGTCCCAGTACGACACGAAGTGCAGATTGATTTCGTTGTACTGCTGGAACTGCCCCCAAGTGCCTTCGCACGGCGCCACGTTGCCGCCGTGACCGTTGAGCACCAGGATGTTTTTGAAACCCGCCCGGGCCAGGCTCTCGATCAGATCGGACACCACGGCCAGAAAGCTCCCCGGCCGTAGCGATAGCGTACCGGGGTGTCGCATGTGATGCTCGCTGATGCCGGCCATCAAGCCCTGGGCTACGAGCACGCGCGGAGCGAGACGGCGGGCGACTTCCGCCGCGACGACATTCACGCTGCGCCAGTCGTGCTCCATGGCCATGTGTTCGAGATGCTGCTCGATGGCAGCCACGGGCAGAATGGCGGCCTGCAATTCGCCGCTATTCATCCGCTCGCGAAACTCGCGGCGTGTGAGTTTGCCGAGTAGGATTTCAGTGTTTTGTGCGGGCATGAATGTCTTTACTCTTCGGTTCGGCGGCTGCGGTACCGCTCGACTTCCAACGGTTCGAGCCTCGGCAGAATACGCTTGCCGCAATCGGTATTGAAGGCCTGATCGCCCGACACCCAGAATACCTGCCCAAGCGTGGCCGGGCCGCCGGCCATCATGCCGGAGGTGTCGACGCCGCGAATCCACAAGTCGACGAACGTGCGCTCGGCGTTGGTGAGATTTGCCGCCGCCGCTGCATCCTGCGCTCGATCGCCGTCTGGCACTGTGTACCACGCCCTGACGATCACGTCGTCACCGTCAACTACTTCCAATACGTCGACGGAGTGCTCGCGCGACGGGTCGGCGTACGATGCTGCCGGCAGCACGCCCACCTCGTCGCGCTTTGCCGGCAAAGGAATCGGCAGCAGCGGCACCGGTTCGACGCGGAGCAGTTCGATCCACTTGCGAAGCGTCGCGAGATGTTGCTTTGTTTCGTCGCTGGTGTCGTTGCGCGCGGACTGTGCGTCGATTCTCTCCGTTAGTGACTTGAGTTCCGCCGCGCGAGCCGCCTCACAGCGCTCCAGGTACGCCTGCACGCGCTGCGGCACTTTGGCGGCGGGTGCAGCCGGCTGAGTGCTGGACGGAGGTTGCAGCAGCACGGCGGTCGCGATTACGAGAGCGGTATTCATCGCGTCGACTCCTTTGAGTCCGCGGCAGCCGCCGGACCCGCCCAGCGCACCGTGTTCAGAGCGAAATACAAATGCACAAATGGGGGCGCTGTCCGGCTGGCGTACCAGTAGCGAAAACTGCCGTCGGGCAGCCGCATCACGCAGCCGGTGCCGACATAGTTTGATTCCCACGCCCGAGTCGGATCGGGCCGCAGCACCGGGTTGTTCGGGTGTTTGTGCCAATGGACCCCGTCGCTGCTGACCGCGAAGCCAACGGCCGTGGTCTCACGCCGCACCGCGTTGTCGTAGCTGCCGTACCACATCAGGTAGACGCCATCGACCTTCAGCACCGTCGGGTAGACGAGCACTTCGGCTTCCCACGGCTGGCTCAACCGCAGCACGGGCCCCGGCGTCACGTTCCACTGCGTACCGTC
>JALHOX010000418.1 GCA_022842805.1 Phycisphaerae bacterium
CCAAGCCCCACGTTTCTGCCTACTGGCACTCGCATGCTTGAAATTGGCGGCAATTTAACGCGGTCTTGCGCGGGGCTATCACGCCGCGCGCTGCTGCGCGACCAGCTCGAGAATCGCGAGGCGTTGTTCGACCCCGGCAGCGACCGCCCCCATCTCGGCTCGCCCACAATTGCCCCCGACGGCAGTCGCGTGGCTTGGATCGCCGAGCGAGGCGGCGACTTCGACGTCCTTATCGCGGCCATCGCGCCCTAGGGTGGGTCGCGTGGGGGCAACCAATCTTCGACGCACGCTGGCGCTGGGGCACGTCAACGGCATGCTCTGGTCGATCGGCAACGGGCTTACCACCGGCACGCTCGTCAACTATCTGGCAATGGATCTCGGGGCCCGTGGCGTAGGGCTTAGCCTGGTGCTGGCCTCGCCACAAATCGTCAGCGTGCTGCGCGTCGCCGCGCCGACGTTGATCCGCCAGTTCGGCACGGCCAAGCGCACTTGCCTGCTGCTGTCGTCGGTCAGCTACTTGTTGATCTGGGGACTGCCGGCGGTAGGGCTGCTGAACGCCTCGCCGCGCGCCCAAGCGCTCTGGGCGCTCATTGCCCTGCTGGCCGCGCACCAGTTGTTCGAGGCCATGGCCAGCGCTGCCCTGTGGGCCTGGTTCGCCGATTTAATTCCGCCGGCCGTGCGCGGGCGCTACATCGGTCGCCGACAGGCGCTGCAGCTCGTCGTGCTGGTACCGGCGCTATTGGCAGCGGGCTGGTTCGCGGACAGTTGGCGCAAACATCATCCAGAACCGTCGCGTAACTCGGCCGCACCATCGCGAACCACGACCAACACGCCGGCCAGCGCGCAGCAACTCTTGGGCTACGCGATTCCCAATGCCGTCGGCGCGGCGTGTTTACTCGCGTCGATCGTGCCGCTACTGTGGATGCCGGTAAGCGATGCGCGCGTCGTTCGGCACATGGCCGCGGCGGCGCAATCCTCAACTCAACCTGCTGCTCGCGCGACCTCGACGTCTGTAACCGACCAGCCGCCCAGAGCGGCCCGCTGGTGGACCGCGCTGTGCGATCCCGCGTTTCGGCGACTGCTCTGGTACGGCTGCTGGCTCTCGCTCTTCAACGGTTTGGGACAGGCCGCGCAGAACATCTATCCCAAGGCAGTCCTCAACCTGGGCGTGCTGCCGCTCGACACCATGCGCACCGGCATGCGCGTCGGGCAGATCGGCGTTAGCATTTGGGCGGGGCGGATTTCCGATCGCTATGGCAATCGCCCGCTGGTCGTCGTCACGCAACTGGCGCTGCTCGTCGCGCCGGTCTTCTTTCTGGTGAGCACGCCCGCCGAACCGTACTGGATGGCCGGCGCTTGGGCCTGCTTCGCGATGTACGCCGCGCTGAACGTGGCGCTTTACAACCTGCTGATCAAGCTGGCGCCGCGCGGCGCGGCCGCGGCCTACATTGCTGTCTACTTCGGCGTGACGGGTGCCGCCTATGCCGGCGCGACGGTCGCCGGCGGCTGGCTCTTTGATGCCTTGAAACCGCGGAGCGCCACGGCGACGGTTCCGCCGTGGTTCCCCACGATCGCGGCATGGTGCGCGGAGATCGGAGAGCGTCTCGCGGCGCTTGGCATCGATCGCTATCAGGCGATCTTCGCCGTCGTGATCGCCGCGCGGCTGGTCGGGCTGTTGCTAGCCGCTCGCTTGCTCGAGCCCGGCGCTTGGCGCTGGCCGGCGATCCTCGGCGGCCGACGACCGGTCGACCAAGAGGTGCCGGTCAGTCGCCACCTCACCCAACGTTAGTCGTTCCGCCGCAGGATGAACGTCGAGTTGTCGGCCACGCCGAACAGCGGACGCCAAGGGCTCCACGTCATGCAGCGGGCGTTGACACCCGGGTAGAAGACCAGGTTGCACATCATCGCCCACGATTCGCGGTTGTACGGCCCTTCAGCCACGTTCGACTTGGGAATGATGTAGTTCATGTTCGCTTCGAGCGCGAACCAGTCGGACAGCGGCATTCGAATGTCACCACCCACGATGCCGTCGCCGCCGTTCGTCGCACCACCCCACACGCGGGCCGTGCCGCCTCGCGGGAAGTACTTGCGATAGAAGGCCGTATACAAGTCCGACACCTGAAAGCTGTAAGGAAGCGATTGGCCCGAAGCCAGCGTCAGTTCCTTAACGCCAATGCTTACCCAGCCACCGATTTCGTCACCGGCCGAACCGACGAAGCTGAGCTCGCCGCGCACCTTCGACCAACTCATGTTCGTGTAGTAGCGGTCATCGAGGTAGTCGAACGCCGCACCGAACTGCCACGGCATGCACGGCAGCGCCCGGTGGAACAAGCCCGCGGTCAGGAAGAACTGGTTGCGGCTCGTCGGGTTATAGCCGTTGCCGCCATCGATCAGGTTGGCCTGCGAATCGTAGGGGACGCCCGTCCCCGAGAAGTCGCTGCCGACCCACTGGGCGCCAATCTGGCCGCCGATGTTCTTGGCGAACCACACCGGCCCGGCGAAGTTCGCACCGGCATGAAAGCCGAAGTTGCCGTTCTTGCCCAGGTCGATCGGGCCCTTGAACGCCTGCGGCCCGGCGAACACCGTGGTGTACTTCAGCAGGCCGCCGTAGCAGTCGTGGCACATGTCGCAGGGTGGGCAGGCATACGGGCCACAGTCCTCGCAGCAGTCGCCGCAATCGCCGAAGCACGATCCGCAGTCGCCGCAGCAATCGTCGTAGCAACCGCCGCCGCAGCTCGAGCAGCCCATGCCGCCATCGTCGACGTAGCCATCCGAGTAAGGACCGGGCGAATAAGGACCAGGTGACGAGCCCTCGATCCACTCCATCCCCGAGCCATCGGCCGGGGTCGGTTGCGGACCATAGCTCTGTTGCGGCTGCGGAGCCGGCAACACTTCGCGCTGGCGGTTCGGCACCGGGCCACCCGGGCCAAACGCCGACGGTGGCATCGTCCGCGGACCGCTCTGCCCCTGATAGGCAGCCGGCATCACCTGCGACGCAGTCCGATAACCGCGCGCCGCACGTTGACCCTGCATCTGACGATTGATCGTCCGCTGCGCCTGACGCATTTGCTGTTGCTGCGGATGCCGTTGCGGCTGCTGATAGACCGGCGCCTGCTGCTCCTGCTGCATGCGGGCCGCTTCTTCCTCGCCGAACACGTCGGCAAAGACATCATCCACCGGATCGAGCCCCTCGCGAGGCGAATACGAAGCTTGTTCCACCGGGGGCGGGTCGTTGCGATGCCGCGTGACGGGCATCGTCGCCGAGACCTTGGCCGCCGTGCTCCGTCGCCCGTCACTCGCCGGAGCCGTGGCCGGCACCCGGCTCACCGCCGGCAGGCGATCCGACGATTCGCGGCGCGTCGTAGCGCTGGTGCGCAGGATCGAGCGATCCTCCGCGGGCGCCGACTCGCCGGCGCTATGCCAGCCATCGGCCGCTCTGGTCGACGTCGGAAGTCCCGGCGCCAGAAA
>JALHOX010000419.1 GCA_022842805.1 Phycisphaerae bacterium
ATCGGCGGCTGGATCGATCGCGGCGGCGGCGCAGCCTGGCCCGCCCGCGCCGCGTCGCTGGAGCGAGTCATCGATCAGGGCCGCGCCATCGCGGCGGCCTGCGAGCCGCGCGAGCCGGTCTACGTCTGGGGCTGGGCGCCCGGGCCATACCGCTTCGCCTACCGCCTCCCCAGTACGCGTTTCGCCACCTTGGAAAAAGTCTTTCCGCTCCGCCCGCACGCCGCCTTCATCGAAGCCGAAGCCCGCGCCGCGCTCGTCGCCGCCCCGCCACGCGTCTTCGCCATCTCGCGCCGCGATCTCGAAGCGCTGCGCGACGACGGCACCCCGGTCGCAAACCTGCTCGCGCTCCGCTATGAAGAGCGTTGCGAGGTCCATGGCATCGTGGTTCTGCGACGAACCGACGACAACGGCCCCGCCGCCGCGCCGGTGACCCGCGCGTCGCAACCAGTCGGAGCCCAAGTCCGTTGAAACATCAGCCTCAAACCCGCACGCCCTCCGAAGACTCGCCCGCGAGCAGCCCCGCCGCCGCGCCGCGCCGGCGCACCACCCTCGACCTATGGCTCATCGCCCTGCCCATCGTCGGCGTCGTGGCCACCATGCTCGCCAGCCAGGCCGACGAACCGCTCAAAAACTGGGTCGCTCTGCACTCCGCCTCCATCTGGAAATGGTTTGGGTTCTGCCTGCTCGTCAGCGGCGTCCTGATCGGCCTGCAAGGCATGCGCTCCATGCCCAACGGCGACCGCCTGCTCATCGGCTTCCTCGCCCCGGTGCTGTTCTCCACGGCGATCGTCCATCTCCTGAAGGCCCTTGTCGGCCGCGCCCGCCCCTTCATGAACGACGGCACCAGCGCCTTCATCCCGCTCGCCATGCGCGGCGAATTCGAGTCCTTCCCCTCCGGCCACACCCAATACGCCTTCGCCGTCGCCACGATCTGGTTTCTTCACTGGCCCAAACTGCGCTGGATCGCACTCCCCTGGGCGATCTTCGTCGCCTTCGAGCGCATCCTCACCGGCAAGCACTTCCTGACCGACGTCATCGTCGGCGCCACCATCGGCGCTTTCTGCACGCTCCTCTTCACGCGCATTCTGGGCGAGCGCTTCTACCGCATGACCCCATTAAACGAAAAAGCGGGCGATTAAGCCCGCTAATCGGCAAAACGCGCGCATGGGCGAGTTTTGCAACTCGCCACTCTGCACTCGCACCTCGCAACTATTTCTTCATCGAAGAAATAAGAATGTCCGCCACCTCCGGCCGCGTGAACTCCACCGGCGGCCGCTCGCCGCGGGCCAGCATCTCGCGCACTGCCGTCCCCGACAGCGAGACCCGCTCTTCGGGCTTGCTGTTGGTGGTCTTGTCCGAAGCCATCGCGCCGCTCTTCTTGCACCAAAACGTGTTCTCAAACTTCAGCGGCATGATCCCCAGCGAGCTCGGCTCAAACTCGTCGAACAGCATCTGCGCATCGTAAGTGCCGTAGTAGTTGCCCACGCCCGCATGGTCGCGGCCGACGATGAAGTGCGTCACGCCGTAGTTCTTGCGAACCAGCGCGTGGAAGATCGCCTCGCGCGGACCGGCGTAGCGCATCGCCGCCGGCCAGACGGCGAGCATCACGTTCTTCGGGTTGTAGTAGTTGTTCAGCAGCGCCTCATAGCAGCGCATCCGCACGTCGGCCGGAATGTCGTCGCCCTTGGTCTGCCCCACCAGCGGGTGAACCATCAGACCGTCGCAGATTTCGAGCGCCGTCTTGGTGACATGCTCATGCGCCCGGTGAATCGGGTTGCGCGTCTGAAACGCCACCACCGTCTTCCAGCCCCGCTCCGCAAACGCCGCGCGCGTCTGGGCGGGCGTCAGGCGATAGAGCATGAACGGCGGATCGACCCGCGGCGTGATCACCTCGACCGGCCCGCCCAGGCACACATCACCCTGCGCATTCACGACCGCGACGCCCGGGTGCTTTTCATCGGTGGTGCGATAGACCTTCTCGGCCTCGAGCTTCTTGTCGTGCCTGTACTTCTCAATCACGGTCAGCACGCCGAGGACGTTGTCGTTGTCATCGGTCAGCGCCACCAGCGAGCCTAGGTCGATCTTCGCCGCTGTCGCCGTGTCGACCGAGCAGGTGATCGGCACGGTCCACGGCAGGCCGTTCCCCAGCCGCATGTCTTCGCAAACGCTCGTGAAATCCGTCTCCGTCATGAAGCCGTGCAGCGGACTCAGAGCACCGCAAGCCATCAGCTCCAGGTCGCACTGCTCGCGCTCCGGCAGCTTCACCCGCGGCATCCGCGGAATCTCCGCCAGCAACTCACGACGACGGGCGTCCGACACCAACAGTTCGACCAATTCTCCGCCGTGCGGCGGAATCAACGCAGGCACCGACATTCGCATTCTCCAAAATCCCCGCTATTCGATGGGCATGATAGGAAAACAGCCGGGAGAACGCCAATGCCGACGGCCCGCCCCGCCTTCGCCCCAACCGCCTGAGCCTGTACACCCCCGCGCGCGAAGCCAAACGGCCCGCCCCGCCGCAAGCCCCCGGGCCCGGTGGACTCAGCCTGCTACTCGCCGTCGATCGTCAGTGCGACGATCGTCAAATCATCATCCGCCTCGCCCAGACGGCGCATCGTGTCGAAGCGCATGCGTGCAAACTCGATCGCTTCTTCCGGTCCCTGAGCCGCCAGGCACTCGGCCCAGGCCGACGCCAACGCCGGCGACGCCGCCACGGCATCGATCACCGTCAGCCCACCGCCGCCCGACGATCCTTCGTCGCCGCCGCCGGCTTCGGCGAGAACGACCGATTCCCCGAACTGACCAGCCAGCCCCCCAGCACTGCGCTGCGCCACCGCCATCGTGCGATCGCGCTGCAGCGCGTCGAGGCCGTCGGTATGCGCCACCAGCGTGTCGCCCGGCCGCAGTTGCAGCCGCGTGTTGGTAAAGACTTCGTCCTCCAGCACTCCGAGGACGCAGCCCTCGCACTCCACGATCTGAATCTCGCCCAGCGCCGTGCGAACCAACGGATAGGGCGTCCCCGCGCGGGCCAGCTCGACCGTTAGGCTCGGCACATGCAGCGTCCCGCAGATCGCCGCCACAAAGGGGCTTTCCGTCAGGTCGGCCTCCAGCAACTCGCGATTCAGCGTCTGCAGCACCCCCGCCGCGCCGCCGCCCGCCGCGTCGTGCAGTGCGTGACGACGCATCGCACGCCGGATGTACGTGGTCAGCAGCGCCGCCGGCAAGCCATGCCCCGTCGCATCCGCCACAAAGAATCCCAGCGTGTCGGCGTCCAAAGGCGCCACTTCAAAAATATCGCCCGAGATGTACTCCAGCGGCTTGTTCAACGCGCGACACGTCACCGGACCAAACCGCGGCAGCGTGCGACCCGTCAGCTCACGCTGAATACGCCCGGCGAGCTCCAGTTGATGCTTGTACCGCTGAGCGGCGGCGGCAGCGCGCGCCATCTGCGTCCGGGCCGCCGCA
>JALHOX010000420.1 GCA_022842805.1 Phycisphaerae bacterium
GAAGCGGACATCGACGCGATCGGGGACGACGAAGACGGTGGCGGTGCCGGAGACGCTGATGGAGGGTACGGTGGCGGAGGTTGGGGCGTCGAAGTCGGCGCGGGCGACGGCGGTGACGAACGCGAGCGATGCGACGGCGAGAAGACGGGTGATCATGGATGGCTCCCTAGATAGCTGGCTCAAGTCGCGATGATTTCGCGAACCCATGGCGAGATTGTAAGTCGTACGGCAAGCGCGGCGCGCGTGTGGATCGGGCGTTCGGCCAGCGAACTTGCGTCGGTCTAATCGTCCGTGGGCCGGGCGATGAAGTTGCGAACCGCGTAGGACAGTGCGGCCCCAACCAAAATGGGCGGAAGGCCGAATAAAGCCGAGGAACAGTAAGGCGGCAAAATCACGGGATCGCCCGGCGTCAGATCTAACCACATCGCGATGGTCTGTCCTAAGTAGCACCAAACCGCGGCGGCCCAAAAGTAGCGCGGATGGATCGCCGCAGAGATCATGCCGGCGAGCGCGCTAGTGATGAGGTACCGGCCCGGCTCGTTATCCCACGGCTCGCCGCCCGCACTGCTCATCTTCCATGCGGCAACACCCGTCGCCAGGCCGAGGATGAACTGAATCACCAATCGGTTTCGCGTGGCGCGGCTCATCCGCTCCGGTGGACGGGTATAGAGCGGCACCGTTTCGCCGCACTCGGGGCAACGCCCGCGATCGACGCGATAGCCGCAGGAAGGGCAGGTGCTTTTGGGTTCGTGGTCGTGGTCGGATGCCATTCGTCATTCCGATCGGAATCGCGAGAGAATCGTCGACGACGCTTCGACGTTCGGGCGGGCGCGCCGGCTAGTTCGGTCGCCGGATGATTTGCTCAACGGTAGTTCCGTCCGCGGAGACCGCGACTACGCGCGTGTCATCATCAGAGATTACCGCGTCGGTCCACTCGGATGGGAAGGGGTGAGGCGGCGATCGGCGTACTCTCATTTCAGCGAGCGTTTGGCCCGTGGGCAGGTCTTGAACGGTGAGCGTCGTCGCACTGCCGGCTGCCAGCGTGCGCCCGCTTGGAGATAGACGGATGAACGAGCAATACTTGTGCGGCAGTTCGAGCACTTTCTTTTGGTCGCGCGAGTCGAGGTCCATTGCGAATATCGGCTCACCTGCACTCCTGTGTCGATCGGGCGTGAAGAGCGACCAGTAGTAGAGCGACTTACCGTCGGCGGTAAAATCGAGCTGAAGCTCACACATAGAGCCCGCGCCCAGTTCCGCAACGCGAACGCCGTCGCCGATCCGGTAGAGGCGAGCGGAAAGCAGCTCGGCAGCGAGCACGAGATATTTGCCGTCCGGCGATGATTCCATGCGCGGAAGGCACCATACGGAAGGTTCGACGGGCGAATCGTAGATCGCCCCCACGAACTCGCGTGTCTCGAAATCCACATACTTTACGAGGGGTACCTCTCCGGAGTCGTCGGCGGGCCACTTTCCGAACAGCGCGAGGCGAAGCCGCTCGCCGGGAATCCAGGCGGCAGCCGTCGCTGGCGCGAATTTGCCGTCGCCAAACGGAAATCTGCGCGGCGCTTCGCCGTCTCGAACTCGAATCAGCACCAACTCCTTGGCGTCGACATCCGGCAAGATTACGCCAACTTCATCGTCGGCAATGGCGTGAGCCAGCGAGGCGACCCAGCGACCGCCGCACCATGCGCCGCGCTTTAGATTCCGCTGCAGCGATCCCTCAACGATGGCATAGTTGCGCCGCGTCACAGGGAGTGAGTTGCGACCGTCTATCGGGAACTCCCAGAAAAGAAGCCCGCTCGGCGCGTCTGGGGCATCGTTGAAGAAGACCGCGGCCGGCGGGTCCGCGGGTCTCGGGCGCGCCGGGCGGCTCGTCGGCGGACAATCGCAGTCGTCATCGCTCCGCGCAATGGCCGGTGCGAAGGTAATGACCACGAGGAACGCTGCAAGTGTGCGGTTCGAAATCGACCAATTACTTCGTGGCGCATCTGCGGTGGTTACATTCTGTACCATCATAAGTACCAATCGATGTATGGCAACCGATAGTCAACGTTTTGCCAATATCGAGTGTAGCAACGCACCACAATTGCATTCCTGCAGTAAACTTTATTCACTCACTTCAAGAATTGAACCTCGATAGACTTATTGAGTCGGAGAGCGCGTGACGCTCGATTCTCAACATTCACGCCTCCGTCGGCCCTCTGGGATTCGCCAAACATGGAATGGGTCCTCGCCGCAGTTTGCGTCTTGTTCGCTCCGCTGATCCTGGCGATCTTTGCCGTCACGCGGGCGGAGGCGGCCAGTCGGCGGTTGGATGATGAAGTCGAAGCGCTGCGGCGCGAGATGCGCGCTTTGCGCAATGAGCTGCGCACTTCGGCCCGCAGTCCTGCGACGCATGCCGAATCGCCGGCCCCTGCTCCGGCGACGGCCGATCCAGAATCCCAATCCGCGCCCGGCGTGGCCGCGCCTGTCGCAGATCCGTTTGCGAAGCCGCCGCCGCTTTCGCCGGCGGTTGCCGCCGCCAAGTCGGACGAAGCTCGCTCCGCGGTTGCGCCATCGACTGAGTCGGTTTCGCCAGTGGCGGACTTGGCCGATGCTGACGCCGAGCGAGCATCAGGCGTTCGCGCCGCGATCGAGTTGCTGCGCCGCCAGCGCGCGGCGGAGGACACGGGTGCGCTGCCGCCCCTGCCCTCGGCAACAGCGCCTGGCGCGAGCGTGGCGCACGCACCGGTACACGCACGCGAAGGAGCCCCACAGGTTCGCAGCGCGGCGGAGGTCGAGCAGCACGTCGGCGGACGAATCTTTGTCTGGATCGGGGCCCTGGCGTTGTTCCTCGCGGGCGCGTTTTTTGTGAAGTACACCTTTGACAAGGGGCTGCTGACGCCGCAGCTGCGCGTGATCGTCGGCGGAGCTTTTGGGGCGGTGCTGATCGGGGTGGGCGAGCGGTTGCGGCTGTCGAGCAGGCATGTCGCCAGCGGAGTGACCGCGGCGGGCGTCTCGATCCTGTACTCCTGTCTGCTCGCCGCGACGAATTTGTATCACCTGTTGCCGCCGCTGGTGGGTTTTGGTTTTTTGGCGGCGAACACGGCGCTGGCGATGCTGCTCTCGCTGCGGCAGGGCGCATTTGTGGCGGGGCTGGGGCTGATTGGCGGATTCGCGACGCCGGCGCTGATCGGCGATACCGAGCCGAACGCGGTCGGGCTGTTCGGCTACTTGGCGCTACTGCAATGTGGGCTGCTGGTGCTCGGGCGTCATCGTCGCTGGTGGCCGCTATCGCTGGTGACGCTGCTCGCCGGGTTCGTTTGGGTCGGGCTGTGGTTGCTGCGCGGGGCGCCGGCGAGCGATGGCGTGTGGTTGGCGGCGTTCCTATTGGTTTCGATCACGCTGTTTGCCTGGACTTATGACGCGGCTCAGGCGGCGGGCGATGAGCGCGGCGGCGAAAGCA
>JALHOX010000421.1 GCA_022842805.1 Phycisphaerae bacterium
TCACAACGGCGGCATCGTCTTCGGCTACAAGGACTACCAGAACTTCTGGGCCTACATCGCCAGCCGCTCGGCGGGCCGTTACGAGCTCTATCAGGTCGTGGCCGGCACCTGGACGCTGAAGGACGGCCGCGGCACGGTTGGCGCCGGCGGCGGCACCTTCAGCCTGACGGCGGACGTCCGCAGCGGCGGCGTGACCAACACCGGCGTCGTCCGCGACTCCAACGGCACGGTCCACCCCGGCCGGGTGGGCATCTGGGCCGGCACTGGCTCGGCGGCGGTGAAGGGCGACAACTTCAAGGTGCGCAGCTTGAATGCCGACCTGGCGGTTGA
Organism: Phycisphaerae bacterium; assembly: GCA_022842805.1. Classification (GTDB taxonomy): domain Bacteria; phylum Planctomycetota; class Phycisphaerae; order UBA1845; family Fen-1342; genus JALHOX01. The sequence continues at coordinate 331 of JALHOX010000421.1, forward strand.
CGGGCGCTTCGCCGACGACATCGGTTCGTGCAGCATCAGCGGCGGTGCCTATGTCATGAACAGCTCGGGCGACACGCGGCAGAGCGTGCTGGCGGGCGTGCGGATCGGCGGGGCCTATGTGGTGCAGACCGACCTGACCTGGCGGACCGGCCTGCCGGCGGGCTTGATCGTGAACTATCAGGATCCCGAGAACTTCGGCGTCATCATGCTGGAGCCGGGCGCGCTGGGCGGGCAGGCCAAAGTGACCTACGCCGAGTTCAAGAACGGCGAGAGCCGGGCCTCACGCGCCAGCGGTTCGAGCTTCAGCATTACCGACAACACGGCGTATACAATGAAAGCCGTGGTGACCGAATCCGGCGGGTTGCAGACGCTGAATGTTTACATCGCGGGGACGTTGCGCCTGACGACCGGCACGATCGACGACTCGTGGTCGGCGGGTTACATAGGCCTGTGGCGCGACAAGACCGACGACGACAGCCCGGCGGTCACGCTCGACCAGACCTTCGACAACTTCAAGGCTGGCACGGACCAGAACGCCGACGGCGACATCGACGACGCGGGCGACCACGTCTTCGTCAACTTCGACTTCGCCGGCAGCTGGCAAACGCTGAGCCTCTCCTACGACGACAACGGCAATCTGACCGCCGACGGGGTGTACAAGTATCGCTACGACGCCTGGAACCGCTTGGTGGCGACCTGCTACCCATCCGGCGATATCACGGCCAGCGACGAGCGGATCGGGCAGTATGAATATGACGGCAAGAATCGCCGATTGCGCCGCGTCGTGACCAATCGCGGCGCGGGCGCCTGGCAGGCCGACGCCAATGGCGAATACCGCTACTTCTACGACGACCAGTGGCGGATCGTCGAGGTCCGCAACGGCTCGGGGCAGGTCAAGCAGCAGTGGCTCTTCGGCACGCAATACGTCGACGAAATCGTCCTGATGGACAACAACGGCCCGACCGACACGGATGACGATTGCGACCCGGATACCGATCTCATGAGCGAGATCTATGTGGCGGGCGATCAGCGCTACTTCTACCACCAGGACCGCAATTGGAACGTCGTAGCGCTATCGACCATCACCGATGGGTCGAGCTATATCAATGGCGATATTGTCGAGCGGTATTCGTACACGCCTTATGGCGAGCCGACGGTGATCGCCGTGACGGCGGCGAGCGGCGGGACGGGGAATGTGCGTGGGGCTTCGCTGGCATCCAACGTCTTCCTGCATCAGGGGTTGCCGATCGATCGGGAGAAGGCGAGTTATCAGAATCGGTGGAGGGAGAGCGATCCCGTGCACACGCGATTCTGGACCCGGGATCCGTACACAATCTACTCAGCCATGACGACCTATTTTGAAGGGATCAACCATTACTCAAGGGTTGATCAGCTTCCGACACGATTCGTCGACGCCGACGGTCAACTTTGCTCTCGCGGAACCACGCGCGCGGTTGCTAGTTCCGCTCGGACCTGCGGATATTGGAGCACTGGTGTAAAGGCCTGCAATCAGTGCCAAGGCTGCCCATGTGGTGTAGAATACGGCGGTGGCAATTGGGCGGCCTATGGTGAAGTCTGCGGGGATTGCGTCGAATGTAGCAAGAATCCCCCACCTCCGCCTCCCTGTCCTCCATTTACGCCACCTCCTACACAGTGCTGCAACCTGTTGGCGCAGCTTCACGGGAATACTCCAGGAGACCCCCAACTACACTGCCAAGACTGTTGCGTTGCGCTACGGAGGAGGTTCCCGTCGGGCGGTCCTACTCCGGACTGGGCCTTAGTGTTCTTAGAGGCGTGTTTCGACGCCTGCAATGATTTGTAGTGCTCGTGGAGAGCTCGTATTGAAGAAGAAACGCATGAGGCTACTCTCTTTTGCTACGCTCTGTTTCGCGGTCGCAGCGATAGGTGTAGTTGCAACCATTGGAGTGCTTGTATTCTCAAGAAACGAATGTTATGCGACAGGAATCGGTTGGCGAGCATATGGGTTGCAAGCATGGGCGTATCAAACGAGTTGTATGCTAGTTGTGGAACGTTCTACGCACACTGTAGACGCATTTTTCCCATCTGCATGGATAAAACGATACGACGTACGATCCTTGCCGACAAATAGCCCGTTGGTAACTGGTCAAAGCTTTTATTGGAATTCTGCGCGAATGCTGGGCAATCGGAGGATACGCATCGCGTTTCCGACAGTGTGCGTCGGCATGTTGGCGATAGCTCCAGCAATGTTAGGGATATGGCAGATTCGTCGCAGGCGACAGCGTTCGAGCGGAATTTTCTGCGTCTGCGGCTATGACTTGCGAGGCTCTGACGTGCGATGCCCCGAGTGTGGACATGTATTGACATCTGCGGCGAGGCCGTAATCACGCTGATTTTGGCGCAAATGACACTGTTGCTGTAGGTCGGTAGCGTTCAGTCGTGCAGACCGACCAGACCTGGCGGACCGGCCTGCCGGCGGGCCTGATCGTGAACTATCAAGACCCGGAGAACTTCGGCGTTGTTGCGCTCGAGCCGGGCGCCCTGGGCGGGCAGGCGAAGGTAACCTACGCCGAGTTCAAGAACGGCGAGAAGCGCGCCAGCCGGGCCAGCGGGAGCTACTGCAGCAAACAACAAGGCGGCTGCGACGCAAGAACCGGTCCTTCGGCGGCTCCGACACCGGCGGTCGGACGGCGGCACTGACGCTCGTTCGTCAGAAGCCACATATCATTGAACCAGCCGCGAGCTTGATCCGAATAGCGCCTAATCCCGGTGCTACCAGGACGACTCGCTCGTTTTGTCTTTTCCGCCAGCAGCCGATCATCGCCTCGCCCGCGGCGAAGGAAGTTACTGGCCCGTCAGTATGCCGACGAATGCGGCGATGTCGTTCGCATTGATGATCGAATCGCCATTCACATCCGCCCGCGTGATTTCGCAGTTTGGATACTCTGCCACATACTGTGCCGGATCGGTAAGTGCGAGCACGAAACCGCCAATGTCGGCGACGGTGATGAAGGCGTCGCAGTTCATGTCGCCGGGCAGCGGCGGGCAGGAGAGATCGAGCAATCGGAAGTCGTCGATCGCCGCTTCGGTGATCGCGCTCACGGTGTAGCCGGC
>JALHOX010000422.1 GCA_022842805.1 Phycisphaerae bacterium
CAGGCGGAGGCCAAGCTCAAGGCCGATCTCGGCAAGGCGACGATCGCGGTCTACCCGGCATTTTTGCGGAATGGCTCCGCGAGCGGCGCTTATGACGACGGCAGTGCGGCGCTTGCGGACGATTTGATTTCGCAGCACAAGCTGGGCGTGGCCACGATTCGCGAAGAGCACATTCCGCTCAGCGGCACGGCGGGCAGCAACCAACTGGCGCTATACAAGGAAACGCTGAAGCAGTTTGCCGAGCATGTCCGCGCTCATCCGCCGGGCACGCAATACGCGCTGATGCCCGAGTTTCTGCTCGACCGGAACGGCAAGGCGCTCGGTGTGCATCTGCATGTCGTCGACGCGGAGGGGCGCTGTGCCTACGCGTTGCTCTTTAACTCGCACCACGAGCCATTCAACAAAGCCAAGCTCGACACGCCGGCGGGTTGTACGAAGCTGGCGATTGATACGATGGCGCTGGATTTGAAGGGCAAGCCGTAGGCGCGGCGGGCAGGCGAGCCGCAGAATTCCGTAGCCTGCTCTACAGAGCGCAAACCGATCAGTTGATCCGCCCGATCCAACGCCGCCAGTTCGGACAAACTCCCGTCATTTCTCCGAAACCGATTTGTCGAGTCGATCAATAAATGCCGGGCCCGCAAACGGCGCTCGATCGAGGCGCTCCATTTCCGCCTGTAACCGCGCGATGACGGCGTTGATCTGTGGTTCATATTTTTTGTTTAAGGCCGCATCGAGGTCGGGCGGCAGCGGCCCCCGAGCGTCCATCGCCGTAATCAGCGCCCTGTTTTTGGTCACCGCTTCGCGGTAGTCCTTGACCGCCTGCGCCGCCGTGGTTTCATCCTTCACGCCGGCCAGGATCTCTGCAATTCGATTCATTAAACGCAGCCCCGCCACGATGCTGCCTTCGGGATCCGGCATCACGTCTACTACCGCTCCGACGGCGTTGCTGGCAACGATCCCGGTTTCGCTGACGCCAGTCGTGAGCACGTCCACCAGGATCAGCATCGGACCGAATTGCACGCCGCCGCTCTTATCCTCCAACGGATTGATCGAAATGGTCAGCTTGCCATCTTCGGGAATCGCGTCCTTGAATTCGTAGGAAACGCCGCTCGTGCGACCGCTGCGATACATCGTCCGCACGACGATTCGCCCCGGCGGCACGACTTCGCCCTTGCGACAGGTCAACCTGCCGGTGATCGGTCGCTCGCCCGTGATTTTCTCCGGATCGTCAATACGCAGCGCGTCGAGCCGAAACGGCAGCGGCTCCCACGCGTTCGACGCCTCGGTCGAGGCGGATGATGAGCCGACTGCGCCGCGCCGCGTCACTCCCGCGGCGCGACACTGTTGATCCGTCACGTCGAAGGTGTGCAACTGCCCCGCCCACGTTGCGACGAGTCGCCCGCGCGTGCTGCGAGCCGCGGCGCTGTCCACGACGAAACTGATGTTCTCGCCCGCCGCGAGCTTGCGATCCATGTCGGCGGCGAGTTCCGATGCCAGTTCGCGATCGGCCGGCGCGTCGATGTTCGTCCGAATCCACTCGGCGAGTTGGCCGCGGAGCCGCGCGGTGACGGCGGCAGCGCGTTCGATCTTTTCGTCGTCCGCTGGGGTGCGCTGTGCCGGCGCGGCTTCTGTCAAAAGAGTCAGCAGCACAAACATCAACAGCCGGAAGCGACTTGACATGATGTAAACCTCCGCGCGAATCGGAACCCGGGAGTTGGTATCGATTCGTGCACCACGATCGAGAGTAGTCGTGCGACACCCATCGTACCCGTTTCCGGCGCCGGAGATCCGCAATGACCGCCTCCGTTGGCACGGTATACTCGCGCGCGTTAGTACGGCTGCCGACGCCGGAGGTGCCGTGCAGTGCAAGTTGTCCGTCGCGCCTTCTGCGTTTGAGACCAAACTGCGGACCATCGACCGCGTTCGAGACCATCGAGCCGGCCCGCTCCCGCCGCACCGAGTCTCTGATAGGTGTGCTCTTCCATGATTCGAAGCGCTGTCCAATCGACGTTGGTCCGGTCCACGCTCGTCCTCTTGCTGGGGCTGGGAGTGTGTCCGCCCGTTTGCGTTCCAACCACGCAGCCGATGAATGGCAACAGCAACGGCAGCAACGCGAATAGCAACGGCAACACCCAAGAGAACAGCAACTCGGTCGCGGGGGCCGGCTTCAGTGCCATCAACGGCACTGAGCTATTGGTGGAGGGCGCACGCGATAACCAGCCCAACGGCGAGTCGCGACGCCGCGATGAGCGCTTTACAGCCGCCTATTCCCTGCGGCCGACCAGCGCCGAGTCGCGCCAGATCGTCATCAACTTCGACCAGTTCACGACCGCCATCTCCGGCGACATCGCCGGGACGGCCCGCCTGACCTACGAGGAATCCGGCACGGACGTGACGCCGGAGCTGACCTGCCCTACCACAACCTATTCGGGAATGGTTGAATGGGAGGTCGAGGTGACCGGCAGCTACGACTACGTTCCCGCGCTCGGCACGATCATGCTCACGACACGCGCTACGAACGTCTCCAGCCCGCAATATACGGTGAGCTTCACAACGCCCGGCTGCCCCGATCAGGACAGCACCAATCCTGCACAATACAACTGGCAAGGCCCGGGCCAGGGCGTATGGGGATTCGTCGACATCGTGCTGGTGAACGGCCTCTTCACGGACCGACTTGAAAATCCGCTCGGCGAAGACCTCGGCGCGACGGACTTTTACGAGATTCAGCTCAGCACAGGGCCGTAACAGCGGACGCGTACGAAGTGCCGCCGCTCGTCCTGTCTTCGTTGGCCGCGATGGGCTAATGCCCCAGGGCCGCGCTCATGCCCATGATTGAGAAGATCCGGTCGCGCGTCGCCAGGTATTCCGGAGAATCGAGGTTGCGCGGCCGGGGGAGATCGACTCGCACGATCTCGCGGATGACGCCCGGGCGCGGCGACATTACCGCGATGCGGTCGGCGAGCTGCACCGCCTCTTCGATGTCGTGCGTTACGAAGAGGATCGTCTTGCGCTCCGCCTGCCAGATGCGGGTCAGGTCGCTGCGCATCTTCAGCCGGGTCAGGAAGTCGAGCGCGCCGAAGGGCTCGTCCATGTAGATGATGCTTGGGTTGGCCGCGAGTGCGCGAGCGATTTCCACGCGTTGCCGCATGCCGCCCGAGAGTTGGTGCGGGAAGGCGGATTCGAAGCCCGAGAGGCCGACCATCTCGATGTAGTGCTTTACTGTCGCGTCGCGCTGGGCGGCGGCGGCCTTTTGCAGGCCGAAGCCGACGTTGTCGCGCACGGTGAGCCACGGGAAGACGCCGTTCTCCTGGAAGACGAAGAGGTGGCGCGAATCGGGGCCGCGGACCGGTGCGCCGTCGACTTCGACCGTGCCCGAGGTCGCGGGCAGAAAGCCGGCGATGATGTTGAGCAGCGTCGACTTTC
>JALHOX010000423.1 GCA_022842805.1 Phycisphaerae bacterium
GCCTTCGGCGACGCGGCCCAGCAAACGGGCCACATCCTGCACGTCCTCGCCAACGCCACCAAGCAGCCCGGCTTTTACTACACACTCGCCTATTGCCTGTGCGTGGTGATCTTCGGCCTGCAGCGCATCCGCCGCCGAAAGACACCCTACGTGCGCTTGCAGACCTACACGCTGATGGCAATTCAGTGCCTGCCGCTCTTCATACTGCCCGAGATCGTGCTGCCCTGGGCGGGCGAGAATGGCTGGTTCTCCGGCGGCGGGCTGGGCGGATGGATTGGCGCCAATCTCTTCCCCAACGGCGAATACTGGCGCGCCTACGGGCTGATCCTGGCCTGGCCGCTGTTCATCTACAACGTCTTCACCGAGCAACCGCTCACCGCCTGGCTCGTCATCAGCTTCGCGCAGACATTCGTCCTCATCCCGCTGCTGATCTACTACCACGGCAAGGGCGCCTACTGCGGCTGGATCTGCTCCTGCGGGGCGCTGGCGGAGACGCTCGGCGACGCCCATCGGCACAAGATGCCGCACGGCAAATTCTGGAACCGGCTCAACATGGTGGGGCAGGTGGTGCTGGCGTTCGTGACGCTGTTGCTCGTGCTGCGCGTCGCGGCGTGGATCGCCCCGGGCACGCCGATCGCGGACGTCTATCGCGCGTTGCTCGGTCGACTGCCATTCGTGAACTACGAGTACCTGGTCGACCTCGTGATGGCGGGCATTCTCGGTGTGGGCTGCTATTTCTGGTTCAGCGGTCGCGTCTGGTGTCGCTTCGCCTGTCCGCTGGCCGCGCTGATGCACATCTACGCCCGCTTCTCGCGCTTTCGCATCCTGGCCGACAAGAAGAAGTGCATCTCGTGCAACGTCTGCACCAGCGTCTGCCACCAGGGCATCGACGTCATGAGCTTCGCCAATCGCGGCCTGCCGATGGCCGATGTCGAGTGCGTGCGCTGCAGCGCCTGCGTGCAGATGTGCCCAACGGGAGTTCTAAGCTTCGGTCAGGTGGATCCGAAGACGGGGCAGGTGATCGGGCGAGATCGGCTCATCGCCTCGCTGGTGCAACTGACCGAGAATGGGAAGCCCGTCAGGCGCTGATGGCGCGGGCGCGGACAACGCCGCCGATTTTTCTTCACGCGTTGCCCCCTTCCGACCGCCCCGCCTCCGTAGACACTCCCCTACCGCAACGCGCGCCGCTCCGCCTTGCGTTCTTTCATCTCCCGCACCGTCGCCACAATCGTCGTCAGCGATTCGCGCGGCAACCGCAGTTGAAATCGGACGCGCGTCGGCTCAAGAAAGAGCGCCGACGCCATGTAGTCGCTGCGCTCGGCCAGCGTTTGCTTGCGCGGGGCCAAAAGGCCCATATCGCGCAGCAGGTCGCCCACGAAGTTCGCGAGCGCAACACCATCGATCAGCGCCACGCCCGATGCATCGGCGTCGAGCGACTTGAGCGCCGCAACCACCCGCGGGTTCTCCGCCAGCACGCCCTTCGATTCGAGCAGCCGCTTCAAGTCCGAGGGCGTCTCGGCGGCCGGGCCCATCGCGAACATCGTGCCCTCCGGCCGCACCGTCATGCAAAATGAACCGCGGTCGCCGTACATCGCCTTCATGGCCCGCTCAGCGTCGGCGTCGGGGTGCTTGATCGCGTAGCAATACGTATCGATCTCGCCTTCGGCAACCGTCTCGCGGCCGGCTTCGATCTGGCCCACCAGCCCCGTCAGAAAGGCGTGCAGAAGCACCGGATCCGACTCAAACAGCGCACGCACCGCGTCCCGCGTCAGCGCCGGCTCGGGCGTGTAATGCACGCCCACGCCGATCATCTTCCGGCTCTTCCCGCCAAACTGCGCCATGAAGCAATAGCCGGTCGTTCGGCGATAGAGCGCGTTGAGCGACTTCAGCGCGGCGGCATGTTTCTCAGGGCCGACAGCGGCCGCAATCGAAGGCCGGTCGAAGAGCGGCCGCAAAAAACACAGGGAAAGCGGCTCGACATCGGGGGGCAACTGCCACTCATTGGCCACGATGATCGCCGCTTCGCTGTCGGGCAGGCCGCGAACCAACGGGCCGGCGCAGCGCTTGATGTTGGGTAGCGCCGCCCCCAATCCGCTGCCCGGCTCGGGCGTCAGCGCCGCACGCAGCTCCAGCGTCTCCGGCTCGGCCCGCAGCGCGACGGCAAAACCGGCGGATTCGTTCACCAGTTGGGCGCTCTTGTCAAAAAGCTCGGTCCAAAACGCGATCGTGCCGTCGTCGAGCTGGCCGCCGGCCTGCATCGCCGCCAACGAAGTCTGGCGAATCAGGAACAGCCACGGCGCGATCAGCGCCCGCAGCGACGTGACGTCGACAAACGCCGTCACCACTGTCTGATCATCAATCGCGCCGAGAGCATCGGCCATGCGCTTTCCGAATTGCCCCTGCGACTGAAGCACGGCGTCGGCGTAATCGGGCAGCTCGCCGATGGCCAGCACGCCGTCGCGCATCGCGGCATGAAGCGTGCCGCCGCCACGCTCGACGCTATAGAGACCGGGCTTCAACTCCTTGGCACCCACGCGCTCCGCCCAGCCGGCGGACTCCAACACGCGGCAGACGATACCGACGCCCAGGCCGGCGTCGCGCGTGATCACCATTCCCGAAGCCGTATCGACGCGATCAGCGGCAATCAGCACCGAGAAGCCACCGAGAAAACGCTCGGTGGTCAACTGCTCGGACTCGGGGTCCTTCAACGCTCGCCCGATCTGCGCCACCGAGCGAACCGCAAAGTCGAGGTTCGGAATGTAGCCCGCCAGGGTCGCCTGATCGGGAGCGTGGCGGAGCAGGTCGCTCGGCGACGAAGCCGGGGCCGGCATGGCCCAGATCCAGAGCGCCGCAATCGCGGCCAGCGGGGCGCGACGCCGATGCTTCGTGCCGCCGGTGTTCTTCGAATAGCGGATCATGTTTGCTCGCTCGTACTTCGCTGATCGCCGCGCAGGGCGAACAAGCCACCGCTGCCGCGCCTCGCGCATCCCTTGGAGTATCACAGAGTGTGACCGAGAGCGAGGTCCCAACCCTGTCGATTTATGTCGGATTGATGAGGCCTCGCTCCGATTTCGTATCGCGCCCGGCGGTCACGCCTGCAGCGGCCCCAGGCCGTACTGCGCTCGGAGCTGCTGCGCCGCGGCCCAGGCCCGCGGATTTCGCGAGAGAAATCGCGTCAGGCTCGAACCGCTGACATCCAACAGCTCGCCCGCCGCCGAAGGCTTGCCCGAGGCCGCCTGCAGCGCGTCCAGCACGAGGCCGAGCACATCGAGATACGCGGGATTTTTTTCGTTCACCCGCAGCCGATCGGCCGCGCCGGCGTTCGCGATCGGCCAGACCAGCGGCGATGGCATCGGCAGACGATGCTCCAGCACCAGCGCCAGACGCAGCCGCTCCAGCGCACACGCCTTGTTCTCATGCTG
>JALHOX010000424.1 GCA_022842805.1 Phycisphaerae bacterium
ATCGCGTCGCCGAAGAGGCGCGCCTCGACGCAGATCTTGGCCAGGGTCCACATATAGTCCGGATTGCCGCCGGAATATTGAATCGCCTTTTGCGCCAGCGGCACCACATCGAGCAGCGCCAGCGTGTTGATGATCGGCAACTGACCGACGCGCGTCTCGACAATCTCGTTCAGAACCTTGGCGATCTCCTGCTCCTTGCCGGGCAGCGGCTGATCGGTCACCTCGTTCTTCGCGTTTTTCAGATGGAGCGAGTTATGAAACGCGGTCAGAACATCGACCTTGAGATCGAAGGCGCGCATGTGCTGCTTCACCAGCTCCTTGTCGTGCGCCTTGCCTGCCACCGCGCGACGGGTGATTTCAATCAGGTCGCTGGCGGCGACGCGGGCCTCTTCGAGCTTCACCATCGTCAACAGCACGCGCGTGCGATAGTCGGCAACCAGCGCGTTGTTCGGCATCAACTCGTAGGCCTTGTTGATTGTCACCAGCGCCTTGTCGAAATAGCGCGTCTCGTAGTAGCCGGCCGCGAGCATGCGGTAGGTCTCGCCCAGCCGGTCGGCGGGCGCGGCTTCGACGGCGACTTCGAGGAAGGGGACGGCCTGACGGAAGTAGCGCGTCAGCAGATAAAACTCGCCCATGCCGCGGTTGGCGCGAAAGTTTTTGCCCTCAATGCGAATGACGCGGGCGAAGTATTCACGCCCGTTGATCGTGTCGTTGCGGAGCATCGAGATTTCGCCGATCTGCAGCATCGCCTCGACGTTGGTCGGGTCGGAGCTGTAGACCTGCGCAAAGCGCTTGACCGCTTCGGCGAAATAGATGGTCTGCTTTTGGCCGGGCGGCTCGGCCTCGGCCTGCGCGCGGAATGCCATTCCCTCCTGCATCACCTGATCCACCGTCTGGCCCGGGAGGATGCCCTGATCGTTCGGAATTTCCTGAGGGGGCTGAAGCGATGGGGCGGCCGTCGGCGGCTGAGACTCGCCCGGCAGCGGCGGGGCCGACGGGATCGCGGTGCCGGTCGGCGCGGCGCTGGGCGGCGGCTGAACCGCCGACGGAGCCGGGACGGGCGTCGTCTGCGCGAAGGCGAAGCAAACGAACAGCGTGGTGGGCAGCAACCAATGCGACGCGCGCATCATCATGAAAATCTCTCCTGACGAACTCAGCCCGGTCGGGGCGCATGGGGACTGGCGTAGCTCGGCATGTTACTCGAATTTTGCGTTCGATCGGCGATGCTCGCGCCGGCGAGGCGCCCCGCATTTTCCCGCGCGGGCCATTCACCGCCCGCGCAGCAAGCGCGTGCGGAGCCAGTTGATCGCGCCGCGAGCGGCGCGCTGGCGGATGAAATCGCGCGGCTGGTCGGCGCCAAGAAAAAACTCTCGAGCTTCGACCCCGGTCTTGCCCGCAACGCCGATATAGACCAGCCCCACCGGCTTCTCTGCCGTCCCGCCGCCGGGTCCGGCAATGCCCGTGATGCTCAGCGCGTGGTCCGCTCGCAATCGACGGGCGGCCCCCTCGGCCATGGCGATCGCTACCGGAGCGCTGACCGCGCCGTGCTTCTCCAGCAATACGCCGTCGACGCCCAGCAGTTCGCGCTTGGCGTCGTTGTGATAGGAAATCACACCGCCCAGGAAGTAGGCGCTGCTTCCGGCCACATCGGTCAGCAATTCGCCCAGCAGCCCGCCGGTGCACGACTCGGCGACAGCCAGCGTTTCTCGGCGCTGCTTTAGCAGCGACCCCAGCGAAAACGCCAGCGATTCGCCGTCGTAACCATAAACCGCATCGCCCAGCCGCTCGCCAACGACCTGCGCAGTCTCGGCGATCAGCCGGTCCGCCTCCGCGGCAGAGGCCGCCTCGACGTTGATCTTCACGGTGATTTCGCCCAGCGCCGCGGAGGTGCCCACCTCGGGGTTGCGGCCGCGCTTCATCAACTCGCCCAGAAGGTCGTTCACCTCCGCCTCGGGCCGACCGCAGGTGTGGACCGACCGGCTGCGCAGCACCGCGCCGCCAACCGGCGGCAGCGCCGGGGCAACGCCGGTTTCGTACATGGTGCGCATCTCGAGCGGGACGCCGGGCAGCGAAAAGACCTCCGCCCGGCCGATGCGGATGTGAATGCCCGGGGCGGTGCCGCAACTGTTGAGAAGCACCCGCGCCCCCTCCGGCATCAGCGCCTGCACCCGATTGCGCTCGGGCATGGCGCGGCGACGGGCCTCGAAAAACGCCAGCACGTCGCGAAGGGCCTCTTCGCGCTCCACCAGCCGCACGCCGGCGGCGCGGGCGATCGCGGCCCGCGTCAGGTCGTCGTCGGTCGGGCCCAGCCCGCCGGTGGCGACGACGACATCCGCTTTGGACGCGGCCCGCACAAACGCATCGACGATGGCGTCGAGATCGTCGGCGACGCACTCATGACCCTGCGACCGAAGCCCGCGCTCCGCCAGCCGTTTGGCGAGCCAGGCCGAGTTTGTGTCCACCGATTGACCGAGCGCCAGCTCCGTGCCGATCGCCAGAAGTCGCGCGACTTGCATACCATTCTCTCCGAGGCGGATATCGCCGATGAGCAGGATCGTATCCGCGACAAGCAGGACCAGCGGACAGGAATGCAGACATGGCCCAGCCTTCGCCTTTTGCGAAATCGTCCGACTATCGCCCCGCCCAGACACTGCAATTGGGCGAGTTGCTCGTGCCGTCCCTTTTTCGCGATGCCGTGACGGAGTATGCGGACGCGACAGCCGGCGCGGCGCTGCTCGATCGCAGCGAGCGCGTCATCGTCGAAGTCACCGGAAAGGACCGAGCAAGCTGGCTGCACAACCTCGTGACCAACGCGGTGAAGTCGCTGGACGAGTCTCACGGCAATTACGCCTTTGCCTGCGATGTGCGCGGGCGAATTCAGTTTGATCTCAACATCCTCGTCCGCGCCGACGCCCTCTGGCTCGACCTCGACGCGGGCACGGCCCTGCGCGCCATGCAGCATTTCGATCGCTTTCTGATTACCGAAGACGTGAAGCTGCGTTTGCAGGCCGACCGCTTTGCCCGACTCGCGATCATCGGGCCGAAGACGTGGGAGGTGGGCGAGCGGCTTGGGCTGATGAATGGCGAGCCGCTTCCCGACCTCGCCCACGTCGACGCCGGCGATACGACCATGGTGAAGCACGCCCTCGCCGGCGGACGGGGCTTCGAGTTGTTCGTGCCGATCGCAGCCGCGGACGCGTGGTGGAGCCGGGCCGCAGCCGCCGGTGCGGCGCCGACCGGACGCGCAACGCTCGACGTTTTGCGGATCGAAGCGGGAATTCCCTGGCTCGGCCGCGATCTCGACGACACAGTCCTGCCGGCGGAGACCGGCCAGATCGAACGCGCCATCAGCTATCACAAGGGCTGCTATCTGGGGCAGGAAGTGATCGAGCGCATGCGGGCCTACAACTCGC
>JALHOX010000425.1 GCA_022842805.1 Phycisphaerae bacterium
GAATCGGGTCGGCGAAGGCGCCGGCGAGCTCCTTGGTCGCGGTTGCGACATCGGTGCCGGTGGTCGCGGCGTAGTTCTTGACGACCTTGATCAGGCCCTCGAACTGCGAGACCGCGATCTTGCCGGTTCGCAGGAACGCGGCCTCCATCTCGCGGGCAGCGGCGACCGAGACGTTGCCTGCGGATGCGGACTGCTCGGCAATCCGCTCGATCTGGCCGACGGCGACGCCAGCTGCCCGGCCGGTGCCGGCGAGCGCGACCTCAAGCTCCTTCTGGGACTCGATGTAGCGGTAATAGGAATAGCCAACCGCGGCGCCGAGCGCGGCAATGCCTCCTACAATCGCGACCGTCGGCGAAATCAGGCTGGTCAGGCCCTGCCAAACGCCGCGCAGGATTCCGCTCACGCCTGCGCCGGGACCGAAGATCTGGGCGATCTGCGACCCCTGCTGCATCAGCACCATCAGGGGCCGCTGTCCGCTCGCAAGCGACACGACCACGTCGTTGAGCTGATAGCTGAGGTTGACCAGCTGATTGGAGGTCAGCTTGCCGGTGGCGCCGATCGCTCCCAGCGCTTTCGCGGTGCCGTCGTAGCGGGCTTGCGCCAGCGCATGTGCCGCCGCTTGCTCGGTGGCGGTGATCGCGCCCGCCTTGAACAGCGCATTGGCCTCGCCGATCTCGGCATTAAGCCTCGCTTGCGCGGCGCCAAGGGGATCGATCTGGGCGCGCAGCGCCGCGGTGCGGGCTGCAAGGTCGTCCGCGGCTTTCGCGGCTTCGTCGAAGACTGCGGCCGAGTCGCGGGCGGACTTGGAAGGTCCGGTTCCGACGCCGAGGACGGTATTGAAGCCACGCTGCGCCTGGTCGGCTGCGGCTGCCTGTTTGGCGGCCAGGGCCAGCCGTTGCAGGCGCTGCGTTTCACGATCGGCCGCCGCGCCTGCCGCGTCCATCGAGGTGGCGACGCCGCGAAACGCGTCCTGTCCGGCCTTGCCGACCTCGTCGAAGGCGCGCTTGACCTCCGCCTTGCCCTCGACGCCGAGGCGGATCGAGACCTGTGTGGTGCTCATTCAGAATCGTGGGCGTAAGCGCGGATGATGATCGGTTCGATTTCGGGGAGGATTTCGACCAGGATCGTGTTAAGCGCACCCATCGCGTCGGCGAGCATCAGCACCGCCCCGAAGTCGAGCGCGTAGATGCCGCCCATGACGGCGCGCACTTGTCCGGCCGCACGCTGGAGCACGGCCCAGGCGGCAATGGCGTCGGGTGTCCGTGGCGCGTGCTCGGTGTAGGGACAGTTGGGGCACGTCGAGGAACAGGCCTTGCAGTAGCCATCGCCCCCGCCGAAGTGCCATTCGGCGAGAGCGATCAGGCGTTTTTTTCTGCGTCCTGAATCAGTGCCGGGCCAACATAGAGGCGGTCGATCGCATCGAACAATGACCAGATTTCCAGGGCGGCATCGATGTTCTCTTTGTTTGGCTCGACCGGCTTCCCCTCTGCATCTCCGATTCCTTCCCATGCGGCGATGCCCGAGTGTGCGAGCGAGCGTGTGAAGGCGACGCCCGCCTTCACCATCGCGTCCTCGCCGCCGGCGCGAAGCACGTCAGCCGCGGCAGTACGCGCCAGCAGGATTGCGGCGACCGTAATCGGTCGGAACTGCACGCGGACGCCGGGCACCATGTCGAGCCAGAACGGCTCGCGATCAAACGCGAGTTTGAGCATCGGAACCTCTCGAAGTGATGGGGTTAGTAAGCCGACACGTCGTTGACGAGCGCCGCGGTCAGCGTCTTCTGCAGCGTCGGATCCTCGGCCGCCTGGAAGGCAAATGCCGCCTGAATGCCGCCCGGCCCGGTGATCGGCTGCTTCGGCTTCGGCAGGTAGACCTCGTGCACTGTGAAAAGGAGCGACTTGTCCTCGTCGATCTCCCATCCGAAGGACAGTTCGCACGCGGTGCCGGCGACTGCCTGGTCAAGGAGGACTGTATCCGCGAAGCGAATGTTCACGGTGCCGGTGACGCTGACCATTGCCGGGTCGGAATCCTCGATCCGACCGTCCGGGCGGATGACCTCGACCTTGTCGAGATTGTTGGAATATGTGAGTTCGGCCGAGACGATTTGACCGAGGGCCGTGCCGTTCCGCTTGATTTCGCCCATGAACTGCGAGAACCGCTCGATCACCGCTTCGGTCGGTGTGCCCGCGCCGGACGACCCTGCTTTGGTTTCGCCCTGCGCGATCAGGCTCATGGTGGCGTTGAGCAGCCCTGAGCGCTGCAGCTGGATTTTCATGGAGTTGGCGCGGACGCCGAAGTTCATGCCGTAGCTCGGGACTTCCGGCAGGCCGACTTCGATCGCCATCGACGGCAGCGTGAGCGCGCCCGAGACGAACGTGTGGGTGAAGACGCCGGTGTCCTCGACCGTGGTCGGCGCGCCGAGCAGCAGCTTCAGCCAGTATCCAAAATTCCGCAGATCGACGGGGATGACAACGTCGCCCTCGTTGTTGACGACGTCGCGGCTCGGCGGCAGCGGCTCTCGGCCGTAACCGAGCAGATCGCTTGCGATCAGGTTCTGCTCGTCCCCGAGCGCCGAAGAGACGAACGGCAGCTTTTTGTAGCCGGCGACCGGCAGCGTGCCATAGGTCGTTTCGAATGCCGCAGCCATGACGGCGTTGGCGCCGCGTGCGCGTGCCATGGGATTCTCCTGATCGTGATTGAGTTCAGTTCAGTGGATCGGGTGTGCCGTAGACGGCGACAATCGCGGCATCGGCCCACCGGCCGGAACGCGCGCCCGCGGTTTCGACGTCGTCCGTTGAAGGCGCCTGCGCCTCGATGAAGTCGCATAAACCGCCGAGCGTGCGGTCGCCGGACACCGCCACGCCGATCGCGCCAAGCATCTCGTCGAGCACCTGCTCGGGCGACTGCGAAGACGTCTCGTAGGCGGCAAGCTCGATCGGGATGCGATGGCTATAGACGTAGACGAGCGGCGATAACATCACCTCAGGCTCGCCTGGATCGCCATCGCGAATGACGACGAGACCACCGGGCGGAATTCGCTCGGGTTTTGCGAGGTTGCGCCTCACGTCGGCATTAGGCAGGGCAGATGACAGTAGCGACTTGATCGCGTCGAGCACCTGCTCGCGCTTGCTGCTCACGGCGCAAGTCCCACGGTGACGGATAGTATGAAGGCGAACGATAGAACCGTCAGGACCATCGCGATCAGCCGATCAATCATGTCGATCTTCAGCGACTGGCGATGATGCCCGGCACGCGGTCGGCCCATCGCTGGGCGGCACGCGCGATATCGAAGCGCTTCTTGAGCGTCACCTGCGGCACAAGCAGAAAGACAACCACGGTCGAGCGGCCTGCGAGCCGGGTGTATGTGGCGCCGCTGCGCGTGCGGCCGGTATTGGCGCGCGCAA
>JALHOX010000426.1:0-2418 GCA_022842805.1 Phycisphaerae bacterium
CGTGTGCTCTTCCGATCTGGCGTGGCTCGCGTCGCATCGGCCGATCTACTCGCTGATTCTGGGGCTGATTTCGCTCGCGGCGTTTTCGCTGGCGTGCCTGACGATCGCCCGTCAGGCGGCGCTCGAGGCGACCATCGACGAACACATCTCGATCGGTCAGGCGCTCGACTTTGCCAAAGAAAAGTGGCCGCAGGGAATCCTCGCGATGCTGTTTTTCGCGCTGCCGTTCGTGGCGGCGGGCTTGGTTTTCTTTCTGCTGTCGCTGCTCGGCGCGATCCCCTATTTCGGCGAGCTCATCCTCGGGTTTGCGTTCCCGCTGATGCTCGTCATCGGGTTTATCCTGGCCCTCGCCGTGATCGCCGGTCTGCTGGGCGGCGGCCTGGTGTGGCCGACGCTGGCCATCGAGGCTTCGGATCATTTCGACGCGGTCTCGCGGGCGTGCAGCTATGTCGGTCGAAAGACCTGGAGCGTGGCGTTTTATCTCGTCGCGCTGCTGGTCTATTCGGGCATCTGCCTCGCTTTCGTGCGCCTCGCCGCGATGCTGACGCTGAAGCTTGCCCATGGCGGGATCGCGGGCTCGCTGCGGCTGATCGGCATGCACGACGGCGGCGAGGCCCGGCTCACCAAACTCGACCACATGTGGCGCATGCCGGATTGGGCGTCGCTGCCGTGGATCCCCGGCGCGTCTGATGCGCCATTCTATGGCGACCTGCTGGTTGGTCCGCTGGCGCGGTGGGAGACGATCGGCGCCTACCTCCTGTGCGCCTCGGTTTTCCTCATTGTCGGCATCGTCGCCGCCTTTGGCGTGTCGCTGTGGACCTGCGGCGGCGTACAGATGTATCTGCTGCTTCGCCGTGACGTGGATCGCACGGACTACGACGAGATTTTCTTTGAGGAGCCGCGTACGCAGCCGACGGGGCCGCTGGACAAGATGGGCGTCTCGCTGGCCGCCGGCTCGACGAGCGGCACTTCGCTGCCGGTTGTTCGCGGCTAGGCGAGGCGGGGGTTCGCCGCCCCGATAAGCGATTGCGGCAGGGGGGCGGCGAATCTTTCATCGCGGCTAAATCGGCTGAATCACCCGCTCGCACCTCTGAACCGGCCGCTTTCAATTCGCTCTTCGCGATCCGCCCTTCGCTATTCGCCGGTGCGCCCGGCCCGCTAAACTCTCGGCATCAACCTCGTAACCCGGAGACTCCGCCGATGGCCCGTTTGCTGACCGAAGCCGCCCACACCCGCAACGCCGCCTCACCCGATTTCTTCGGCCTGGCCGACCTCCTGACCGATGAAGAGCGTCAGGTGCAGCAGCTTGTCGGCCGCTGGGTCGATGAGCGTGTGCTACCGATCATTGGCGACGCATTTGATCAGCACACCTTTCCGCGCGACCTGATCCCCGAAATGGCGGAGATGGGGCTCTTTGGCCCGACGTTGCAGGACTACGGCTGCGCCGGACTCTCCAATATCGCGTATGGCCTGATCATGCAGGAACTCGAGCGCGGCGACAGCGGCCTGCGCAGCTTCGCGAGCGTGCAGAGCGGTCTGGTCATGTTCCCGATCCATAAGTACGGCTCCGATGAGCAAAAGCAGCAGTGGCTGCCCGACATGGCGAAAGCCCGAAAGATCGGCTGCTTCGGCCTGACCGAGCCGGACGGCGGCTCCGACCCCGGCGCGATGAAGACCCATGCGAAAAAGCAGGGCGGCGACTGGGTCATCAACGGCGCGAAGATGTGGATCACCAACGGCACCGTCGCCGACGTCGCCGTCGTCTGGGCCATGACCGACAACGGCGTGCGCGGCTTCCTCGTCGAGAAGGGCACGCCGGGCTACTCGGCTCGCGACATCCATAAGAAGATGTCGCTCCGCGCCAGCATCACCAGCGAGCTGTTCTTCGACAACGTCCGCATCCCCGCTCGCAATCAACTGCCCAAAGCCGAGGGCCTCGCCGGCCCGCTCGGCTGCCTCACGCAGGCTCGCTACGGCATCGCCTGGGGCGTCCTCGGCGCGGCGCAGGCCTGCTATCAGGAAGCGCTGACATTTGCGAAGAGCCGGATCCTCTTCGGCCGCCCGCTGACCCACACCCAGACGATCCAGATCCGCCTCGCCGACATGCTCCGCCGCATCACGACGGGGCAGCTCCTGGCCTGGCGGCTGGGCAAGCTGAAGGAAGACGACGCGATGCACCACACGCAGGTGAGCCTGGCGAAGTGGAACAACTGCCGCCTCGCGATCGACATCGCCCGCGACGCGCGCGACCTCCTCGGCGGCATGGGCATCACGACCGAATGCTGCCCGATTCGCCATGCGAATAATCTGGAGAGCGTCATCACCTACGAGGGCACCGAGACCATCCACCAGCTGGTGGTGGGGCGGGAGATTACGGGAATCGCTGCCTTCTAGCCCCGGTTCCCCGCTCGACAGACT
>JALHOX010000426.1:2428-3390 GCA_022842805.1 Phycisphaerae bacterium
GGCCCGCCCTTGGGGGGCACCCCCCACGTCTGCGTGCCACGGAACTAGTCGCAGGCTTTGATCAGGTGCACTAAATCGCCAGTAGGAAGCAACACATCAACCGGCACACATGTTGGGAAGCGATCCGTGATGGTTGCCTTGAAGCGAACTGTGCTGCCGGAGGAGCCCGGCGAGTAATGATCGCCTATCTCGGTCGCTAGCCACACGCGGCCTGTTTCATCATCGAACCGGCTCACGGTGATTCCCGGTGGCGTGACCGTCGTATCGATGATCACACCACGTGTCCCCTGATAGCGAGGTGAATACGCGAACCAGTTTCCGGCGGGCCCGTTGATCGGATTATCGCGCGCGTCGACCATTCTAAGGTACTCCGGCTTGAACATCGGAGCGAGGTAAGCGCCGACCCGATACCCAAGAAGGAACGCTTTACGCTCGGCATAGTACCTATTGTTTGGCCAGGGCGGAGGCGAAGCGGGCGGCGGAGGAAATGCAGGCAAATTATCAAGCGTCTGGCTACCATCATTGACGTTGCCAGCGCCGATCAACGGCCGATCGTTGAATAAGTAGGCCGTCAACTCAGGGAACGGAATATACCTGTTGTCAACTTCAAAAAGCCAGTTGAACGTGTAGTTGTCCGGATGAATCAGGACATTATCGACTAGAATGCGCTTAGCGGTCCCGGACATTTCATGACCCGCGACCAGAACATCGCGCACATATTCGGCCACTACTGCATCCCTTATCCAAGCGCCGCCTACGCTTGACCCGAATCCAGCGCGATACAGCCAGCCGAGCCAGATCGGAGAAATCGCCCAGTCTGTTTGCAGGGTGTCGTGGTAGTAGGCATTCGCGCCGAGCCCGCGGTTGACGCATTGCCAATTGCGGAACCACTGTAAACTGTTCCAGTCGCCTGGATACTGGCCCCCTCCGCCATTGATATAGGCGTCCTGCCAAATTGGGCC
>JALHOX010000427.1 GCA_022842805.1 Phycisphaerae bacterium
CCTGAACCGGCGCCCGTCCGCCGTGGTGACGATCAGGCTGTAGGTCGAACGCTTCCCGATCGGCCTGCACCGACGGGGTGTTTGGAGCCGTTCGGCGTTTGCGGATCGGTGCGTGTTTGCGCGGACTGATGGGGAGCTGGTGTGTGCCTCGTTGGCGAAGGATTGAGCGGGCGGCGATTGCGGTCGGTGCGAGAGTGGCTCAGAATCTGCGGCGATGTCCAGCGCCGCCCCGAATCGCGTTCGTGAAGCCGCTCGTGCGAAGCTGATCAATCTGATTGCGCCGGGCGTGGGGCTGGTGCTGGTCGATCGGTTGTTTGACGGATTGCTGACGGCGGGGGCGTTTGCGCTGTCGGCGGGGGCGCTGTTGATGGCGACGCTGGTGGCGCCGATGGCGTACAGCGGCGTGTTTCGCGCGTTCCTGGCGGTGGCGATGGTCGCGACGTATGGACTGGCGCAGATCGCGATGGAGCGGGCGGCGGCGGCGCGGGGGCGGAGCGATGCGGCGGCGGAGCGGCGGGCGCTGTTGCAGCGGTCGGCGCGATCGGCGCGGTATGGGGACTATGCGTCGGCGATCGCGCAGGTTTCGGAAGCGCTGGAGCATTCGCGGAACGATCTGGCATTGCGGGCGGACCTGGCGTCGCTGCACGATCGGATGGGGAATGTCGAAGCGGCCCGGCTGGCGTGGCAGCGGGTGCGGGAGCTGGATCGACATCGGATTTATAAGGAGCAGATTGAGGCGGCGGAACGGCGGGCGATGGACGCGATGGTGAGCGAACCCGCCGAAGTGCGGCAGGATTCGCGGGCAAATAATTGACGCGGATTCGCCGAATCCGGTTTTGCCGGATGAATCTCAACACGGCGTGATCGGGTTGAGCGATCAGGAGGCATTGAGTCTGCGAATTGCCATGTGATCGCGAATATCCATGGCGGAGAGCGGAGGGTGTGCATTTGGTTGACGGAGATACGTTTGGCGGGGTGTTCTTAGCGCATGGGGGTGGACGCGGTGGGACGCCGCAATCACCGTCGTGGGATGGCTTCCTGATCGCAGCCCTTTTCACTGCGCTCTGGGGAATAGCTGCTTCAAGGCTTTTTCGCGCAGCTCGGCTTTCGGTGGATGAGCGGCCTCGATGGGGGCGACGGGGGCGTGCAGGCCCGATCTCGGTGTTCGGGTGTTACTCGCTCGGAGCCACGCTCGGGCTGTTCGCAATCGCCTCCGCACTGTCGGGCGTCGGGCTTTATCCTCCACAGATCATTCCGCTGATGGTCGTCTCGGTCGCGGTGACGTTTGCGGCGGCGCTCCACGACTCCTGGGCGGCGTCGGACTATCGAATTTGGTGACGGATGCGCTCCGATTAGGCGCGACGGCGGCGGGTGATATTCGGTGAGTCGCGGTCTCTGCGGATCGGCTTCAATTTGATGATGATTTTTGCCGCCATCCAACTGAGCATCATTTAGACACCGCTCGTCGTGGCGCGCGGCGTGCCATTGCCGCGTTCTTTGACGGCGATTTTCGCGATCGCGATTGGATTAATGGCGGGATACTACTTCTGGCTCGTTCGCCAGCCGGCGGCCCAGCGGCCGGGGTGGACACGATCCGACGTGGCGCACGTGTCAGCGGTTTCCTGCGGTACTCTGGGTGTTGCGCTTAGTTGCTGGGCTATTGCGCTTGGCGCACACGCGATGGGGCAGCCGCTCGGATTTGAGTTGCCGCTACTGGCGAGCGGGTTGGGGCTGGCGGTTGTCGCGTTTCTTCATGACGTTTGGGCGGGATCGGAGTAACGCTCGTTGGCACCGCTTTCGCTCGCAACGAGCGAAGCGAGGTCGGCACGGCACCCAGATGGGAAACACGGGCACGCGGGGGATCGCTAGCCGATCGCACTCGGGTTTTGCAGGTGCTCTCGAATCGCGGTTCGAAACGCTTCGAGTTCGCCGGGGCGGTAGGCGGGCTCGCGGATGTCGCGGGGGTCGATGGGCCGGCCTTCGAAGCGGTCGGCGGGGTGGCGGGGGAAGATGTGCATATGAAGATGGGGGAGCGTGTTGCCGTGGATTTCGTAGTTGAGCTTCACCGCGCCGGTCGCGGCGGTGACTGCGCGGGCGACGCGCCGCGCGTCGAGTATGAAGCCGGTGGCTTGCTTTTCGTCGAGGTCGTGCAACTCGACGGCGTGGGTTCGTGAGACGAGGCAGACGTAGCCGGGCATGGCGGCCTGAGCGGGGATCGTGAGCCAGGAGTGTGGCAGTGTTTCGAGCAGGTCCAGCGGGTGGCCGCGGGTGCAGATGGGGCAAAGCGTGCCGTCGCAGAGACCTTTCCACTGGCGGGCGTCGTTCCATTTGCTCATGGTTTTCGAAACTCTAACGAGGGTGCGGAGTGGTCGTTGCGTGCGATGGGGAGGAGCGTGTGGGAATTTTGGGGAGCCGCAGCGCTGGAGCCGGTCGGAGCATCCAACGGGGGGTGAGCCGCGGCGTCGCGGAGAATTGGCCGGAGAGCACGGGCAGGCGGCGTATCGCCAGCCCAAGCCACCCCCCAGAGCTGCGGAAGGTGGTGCCGGCGGCATCGGTTTGGCGCACTGCGTTGTAGCGCGGGTAGCGGATCGTCGATAAGGCTATGCAGCGGCCCCGTGGCGGCGGTTTGCTTGTGACCCACGGATATGCGGACTAACATCGTCCAATCCGGGGAAGCGGGCGTTCGCGCCGCGGTCGAACGGCCATCCAGAGATGCAGCCGGAAGCCGCGCCGGAGACAGGAGTTAGCACTCGATGTTTGAGAGATTTACGGATCGGGCTCGCAAGGTCATGGCGCTCGCCAACCAGGAAGCCCAGCGCTTCAATCATGAGTACATCGGGACCGAGCATATTTTGCTCGGTCTCGTGAAAGAGGGCTCCGGCGTCGGCGCAAATGTGCTGAAGAACCTGAGCGTGGACCTGCGAAAAGTGCGCCTTGAGGTCGAAAAGCTGGTCAAGAGCGGGCCGGAGATGGTGACGCTCGGCAAGCTGCCTCAGACGCCGCGGGCGAAGCGGGTCATCGAATATGCAATCGAAGAGGCTCGCAACCTCAATCACAACTATGTCGGCACGGAGCATCTGCTGCTGGGCCTCTTGCGCGAGCAGGATGGCGTGGCGGCGCAGGTGCTGATGAACCTCGGGCTGCGGCTTGAGGAAGTGCGCGAGGAAGTGCTCAATCTGCTGGGCGCGGGCGGAGAGAGCGAAGAGGCTCCGCCGGCTTCGAGCGGTGGTGGGGCGGCGAGCGGCGGCGGCGAGGGCAGCCCGAAGAAGAAGGGCGGCCAGAGCAAGACGCCGGCGCTGGATTCGTTTGGGCGCGATCTGACGGAGCTGGCGCGCGAAGGCAAGCTGGACCCGGTGATCGGGCGCAGCACCGAGATTGAGCGCGT
>JALHOX010000428.1 GCA_022842805.1 Phycisphaerae bacterium
CGGCCAGGCGGGTTACTTCGCGGGCGAGCTCGCGTTGCTCGGGATTGAGCGAGGGCGCATCGAGATAAGCCTGCAGAAACCGCACGCATTCGCCGCGCGAGGCGAAGGGCCGGGCCGAGGCGAAGAGCTGCGCGAGCTCGCGCCGCCACCAGGTGCGCAGCGTGCCGACGCGCTCCAGTCGTGAATAGGGCTCGACATCGAGAAAGAAGAAATCGGGCGTCTCGCGCAGCCCTAGGCGGATCAGGATGTTTCGCCAAAAGAGCTGACCGTGCGAGGCGCCGTCGGCGTGCAGCAGCGCCACCTCGCGCCCGAGCGACGTTGCGATTTTTCGGCGTGCTTGCGACGAGATCTGCCGTCGCCCGCCCGCGACGCTTTGCGCGAACGAGGTGAGATTTTCCGATGCGGGCACGGCCTCGGTGATCAGAAAGCACGCGGTGACAAAACCCGCCACGCGCCGCGAACCGACCGCCACCGCCCGCGCCACGGGCACGCCCGCCTGCGCGAGCCCGCGCAACCCGCGATACTCGCTCTGCGCTCGATGAACGCCCAGCAACGTGCCGCGAAAAGCGCTTCGCAGCCGCTTGCGCCAGGTCGGATAGAGATAGCGCTTCACATAAAAGCCCGGCTCCCGCCCCGGGCCGGCCACGCGAAATGTGTCGGTCGTGCGGCTCCAGGCGACGATCTCGCCGTCGACATGCGACAACACGCGCTCCACGCTGTCGAGTCGACACTGCCGCAGCCGATCCGCAAAGGGCGGCTCGATCTCCATCTGGTCGCTGCGCATCAGCATGTTGACGCCGCCGAAACGCGCAGGATCGATCGACATGCCGAAAGCACCTGATTCACGCTGACCTCTTTCTGACAGCGTAAATCGAGCGGGCAGGTTTTCAACTGACACGGACCGCAGGGCACCTTTGCCTGGAGCTTGATTTCGCCGGCGTAGTCGGTGTCGGTCCATTCCTGATGGGTCGGGCCAAAGATGCAGACGGTCGGCACGTCGAAGGCGTTGCCGTAGTGCCGGGGGCCCGTGTCGTTGCAGACCAGTAGAGCGGCGTCGCGAATCAGAGGTTTGAGCGTCCCGAGCGTCGTCTGCGGCTTTGAAGCGCAGACGACCGGTCCATTGACCATGCCCGCGATGTGCTCCATCAGCGGCGCTTCGTTGGGGGCGCCGACGATCACGGGCAGCAGGCCAAGGTCTTTGTGCAGCAGACCGCAAAGCTCGGCAAAGCGCTCCGGCAGCCAGCATTTTGCCGCCCCGAATGCTGCGCCCGGATTGATGATGGCGTAGCGCTGCCCGTCCGCGATCTTGTACGCCGCCTTCAACGCCGCCCCGCCCGCCTCCTGCTCCGGCGTGACGACGAGCCGCAGCTTGCGATCCGTCACTTCGCAGCCGATCGCTTCGGCCAGGGCGCAGTAATAGGGCAGAATCGGCGTCGGCACGAAGACGCCGCCGCGCTTCAGGGGTTTGAGGCGGTGCGTCAGCATCCAGCCGCGTCCGTCGCGGTCATAGCCGATGCGCCGCGGCACGGCGGCCGACCAGACGGTGAAAGCGGATTTGAAGGAGTTGGTGAAGAGCAGCGCCGCATCGGGCCTTGCCGCGCGGATGAGCTTGGCGGCTTGGGTCGCGCTGGTGATGGCGCCGATCCCTTTTCCCGGCGGCCAGGCGATCTCGTCATCATGCCACCCGCCCCCGGCCACCAATTCGCCCAGCAGCGGACGCATCAAAAATGTGATCCGCGCATTAGCGAACTGCGACCGGATGGCGGCGAAGACGGGCGTCGCGAGCACGACGTCGCCGACCCAATTCGGAAGAACGACGAGCAGTTTCCGCGGCGGGTCGAACTGGCGTCGCTCTGACGGGTCGCTCAATCGCGAATCTCACGAAGGGGGGTGCGGGCGATCTTGCCCGCACGAAAACGCACGCAGGACGGCGGTGCGGGCAGATTGCCCGCGCTCCCCGCTTACGCCAGGTTCATCGTCATCAGGAACACGGCATTCGAATCGGTCTTGCCCAGTCGGTTGCGCAGCAACTCGACCGACTCGACCGGGTTCATGTCGCTCAGCACGCGGCGAAGCATGTAGACCTTCTCCAGCTCGCGCGGGTCGAGCAGCAGCTCTTCCTTACGCGTGCCGCTGGCGGGGATGTTGATGGCCGGCCAGACGCGCTTGTCGACCAGGCGGCGGTCGAGGTGCAGTTCGCTGTTGCCGGTGCCCTTGAACTCTTCGAAGATGACTTCGTCCATCTTCGAGCCGGTGTCGACCAGGGCCGTGCCGATGATGGTCAGGCTGCCGCCCTCTTCGATGTTTCTGGCCGCGCCGAAGAATCGCTTCGGCTTTTGCAGGGCGTTGGCGTCGACGCCGCCCGTCAGGATCTTGCCCGAGTGCGGGACTTCGGTGTTGTAGGCGCGGGCCAGACGCGTGATCGAGTCGAGGAAGATGACGACGTCTTTGCCGTACTCCACCATACGCTTGGCCTTGTCGATCACCATTTCGGCCACTTGCACGTGACGGCTGGCCGGTTCGTCGAACGTGCTGCTGATCACCTCGGCCTTCGTCGCCCGCTGCATTTCGGTCACTTCTTCCGGGCGTTCGTCGATCAGCAGAATGATCACCACCGCGTTCGGATGGTTCTGCGTCGCCGCGTTCGCCATCTTCTGCATCAGCACCGTCTTACCGGTGCGCGGCGGGGCGACGATCAGCATGCGCTGGCCAAAGCCGATCGGCGTGACCATGTCCACGATGCGCATGTTCAGTTCTTTGGGGTCGGTCTCCAGCAGCAGCCGGCGGTTCGGGTGGCTGGCGGTCAGGTCTTCGAAATTGGTCTTGCCCGTGACCTGATCCGGCGACTGGAAGTTGATCGCCTCGACCCGCAGCAGCGCGAAGTAGCGCTCGCTTTCCTTGGGCGGACGAATCTGGCCGGCGACGACATGGCCGTTGCGCAGGCCGAAGCGGCGAATCTGCGACGGGCTGACGTAGATGTCGTCGGGGCAGGGCAGGTAGTTGTATTCGGGGCTGCGGAGAAAGCCGAATCCGTCGGGCAATACTTCGAGCACGCCTTCGCCGTAGAGCAGGCCGTTCTGATTGATGCGCTGCTTCAGAATCTTGAAGATCAGATCCTGTTTGGAGAGGCCGACGTATTCCTCGATGCTTTCGGCCTTTGCCACCTCGTGCAGATCATTGACGCTCATCTTCTGCAAATCGGTGATGTGCAGCTCGGCTCGCTTCACGCGCTCGTATTTCTCGTGCGTGTTGCGGTCGATCGGCCCGTCCTCCTCCGCTGCCGCGGGTGCGGCTGCGGGACGAGCGGGCGCCGCCGCCGCAGGGGCGGGACGGCGCTCGGCGACTTCGGCTGCGCGCGGTTCTTCGGCGGCGCGGGCG
>JALHOX010000429.1 GCA_022842805.1 Phycisphaerae bacterium
TGGCTCGGGCCGCGGATCGGTCGCGAGATCTTTCCCGTGGTTGACGCAGGTCAGTTCCGCCTCCGCATTCGAGCTCCCGATGGCACACAGATCGCCCGGACCGAACGCTACGCGCTCGACGTGCTCGAACTGGTCAAACAAGAGGTCGGGGCCGAAAACGTCAAGCTGACGCTCGGCTACGTGGGCATGATTCATTCCAACTTTCCGGTGAACGCGGTCTACCAATGGTCGCGCGGTCCGGAAGAGGCCATTCTGTATGTCGACCTGGACGAAGCAAGCGGCGTGCGCGTCGAACGGTTGAAAGAACAACTCCGGCAGCGTGTGGCCGAGAAGCTGCCCGAGCTGCGGGTGTCGTTCGAGCCCTCGGATATCGTCAACGAGGTGATGAGCTTTGGTTCGCCGACGCCGATTGAAATCGCGGTGAGTGGCCCTAGTCTGCCGGATAGTCGCGCCTTCGCCGAAAAACTAAGGGCCGAGCTGCTGCACATCCCGTCGCTGCGCGACGTGCAGTTCGGCCAGTCGATGGACTATCCCACGATCGACGTGCAGATCGATCGCGAAAAGGCGGGACTGGCAGGGCTGACGCCGGTGGATGTTTCTCGCGCGCTGACCCTGGCCACGTCTTCGAGCCGGTTCATCGTTCCCAATTATTGGGCCGATCCGAAGTCGGGCATCGCTTACCAGGTTCAAGTCGAGATTCCGCGCCAGGTGTTGCGCTCGCCCGACGATCGCGTGGAGACACTCAAGACGACCGACGATCTGGCGCGGCTGCCAGTACACAACTCCCCGGCAGGACAAGTGCTGGTGCGTGATGTCGCCAATCTGCAAGCCGGCACGATGCCCGGTCAGTTCGATCGCTACAACATGAAGCGGCAAGTCACCATTACGGCCAACATCCATGACGCAGCGCTCGGCGCCGTGGCTCGCCAGGTTCAAGCGGCGATCGAACGTGCCGGCAAGCTCCCTGAAGGAGCCAAAGTCGAAACTCGCGGACAGATTGTGCCGCTGAACGAAATGATGAGCGGCCTGGCGGTCGGACTGGCCGTGGCGATTCTGGTGGTGTTCCTGGTGCTGACGGCCAACTTTCAATCGTTGCGTTTGGCTCTGGCCACGGTTTCGACGGTGCCGGCCGTGCTCGCCGGCGTGCTGTTGATGCTGCTGGTGACCGGCACGACACTCAACATTCAATCGTTCGTCGGCTCGATCATGGCGATTGGCGTGGCGATGGCCAACGCGATTCTGTTGATCACGTTTGCGGAAAACTCTCGCCGCGCCGGCCAAAGTTCGACGGCAGCCGCGATCGTCGGTGCCGGCAGCCGCTTGCGCGCCGTGCTGATGACCAGCTCGGCCATGATTGCAGGCATGTTGCCGATGGCACTCGGCCTGGGCGAAGCGGGTCAGCAGAACGCCCCGCTGGGGCGCGCGGTGATCGGCGGGCTGGCGGCCGCCACGGTCGCCACGCTGTTCATCTTGCCGGGCATCTTTGCAATCATCCAACGCCGGGCGAAGTCGGCATCGGCATCGCTCGACGCCACGGACCCGCACAGCGCTTATTTCACGAAGGCCGCTTCTGCGTCGTTGGCCGAATTGGGAGACAGCATCTGATGACTCGTCTTTCCGCCAGATACGTGCTGCTCTTCCTCGTGGTGATCGCTCTAGGCGCGAGTGGTTGTGGCCACAAGCCCGCCGCCCAGCAGCAAAATCCGAAACAAGACCCGCAAGTAGGCGCGCAGGTTCCGCAAGTTGTGGCCGGCAAAGCACAACGCAAAACGCTGACGCTCGTCACCACGCAGCCCGGGCGCATCGAGGCCTTCGAAGAGGCGCCGCTCTACGCCAAAACGGCCGGCTATGTCGACGAAGTGCTGGTCGACATCGGCGACGTCGTGCGCCAGGACCAGCTACTCGTCAAGCTGGCGATTCCGGAGTTGGCAGACGACGTCGAGCAAAAGGAGGCCCTCGTCGCGCAGGCCGAAGCGGAAGTCAAGCAGGCAGCCGCCGAGGTGGCCGCCGCCAGCGCGGCCGCGGACACCGCGCAATCGAGGATCGCCGAAATGGAAGCTGGCATCGCCCGCGTCGAAGCCGACCGCGATCGCTGGACCTCGGAGCACGCGCGCATCAAGGAGCTGGCCGAGAAAGGCTCGGTCAGCAAGAAGCTCGAGGAAGAGACCTTTAGCCAGCTTCGTTCGGCGGAAGCCAGCGCGCGCGAAGTCGCGGCCAAAGCGCAGTCGGCACGTACCGCCGCTTACGAGGCCCACGCAAACGTCAGCAAGGCACAGGCAGATCAAGGCGCCGCCGCGGCGCGGCTCCGCGTCGCGCAAGCCGAGCTGGCTCACGCGAAGACCATGCTGGCCTACACCGAGATCAAGTCGCCGTTCGATGGGACCGTCACGCGCCGCGAGGTCGATACGGGCCACTTCGTGCAACCTGCCAGCGACGGCGCCGGCAAGCCGCTGCTGGTGGTCGCCCAAACCAAGGTAGTCCGCATCTTCGTCAACGTCCCTGAGCTGGAAGCGCCTTACGTTGACATCGGCGACCCGGCCAAGATCCACGTGCAGGCGCTCACGGCGAGCGAGTTTGACGCCCAGGTCGCGCGATCGAGTTGGTCGCTGCAGGAAGCGAACCGCTCGCTGAGAACGGAGATCGACATCCCGAATCCGCAGGGAGTGATGCGGCCTGGCATGTACGCCACGGCGACGATCGAGCTGGCCCGGCGCGAAGGGGCGCTAGTGGTGCCGGCGGCGGCCATCGTGCGCGATGGTGAGGGAACCGCCTGCCTGGTCGTCGATGGCGGAAAGGTCGTGCGCCGGCCCGTCGAGCTAGGGCTGCGTAGCGGCAGCGAGATTGAGGTCGTCTCCGGCATCGATGAAAATCAGATGATCGTGCTCAAGCAGCCGGAAACGCTCAAGCCGGGCCAGGCGGTGCGCATCGCGCCGCCGGCGAAGTAGGGGGGAGTTTTCAGTGTTCAGTGTTCAGTTTTCAGTGTTCAGTGTTCAGTGGGCAGGTGGGCAGCAGTGGCCTCGAAACTAGCCACTGATCACTAGCCACTACCCGGCCGCAGGCCCCCCTGTCCTCCTCAAAGCCTCGGGCCTCAAACCTCACCCCCCTCTTCTATAAACTGTTCCGGGATTTTGCGTCCGGGTGCGTCCGGGTGTTTTGATATTGCACCCCAACTCGAATAGACGGCACAACTTAGGGCGAGAGTTTCTCGCCAAGTTTTGCGTCCGGGTGATCGTCCGCACTTGCGTCCGGGTGGGGCAGTTTGCGTCCGGGTCGAGGGGGCGAGTTAAGTGTCGTTGAGGAGGCAAACCAATTTGATTCACGATCACTCGACGAGCGGCTCAATCTGGACGTTGTTTCGCTCCCAGTCGTCGAAGTT
>JALHOX010000430.1 GCA_022842805.1 Phycisphaerae bacterium
GACGTCCTCACCGATCAGACCTCGGCCCACGACCCGCTGAAGGGCTACGTCCCCAGCGGCATGACCTTCGACGCGGCCCTCGCCCTGCGCGAGAGCGACCCGCAGCGATACGCGCGCGAGAGCTTCCGCACGATGGGCGAGCACATCGCGCTGATGTTGGAGTTGCAAAAGCGCGGCGCCATTACTTTTGACTATGGCAACAACCTTCGCGGCCACGCGAAAGAGGCGGTGGAGAAGGGCTGGTACTCGCCGTCGTCGACGCGGGCCGCCGCCGCTGCCTCGGCTTTCAACCCCTTCGCCATTCCCGGCTTCGTGCCCGAGTACATCCGTCCGCTGTTTTGTCGCGGCAGCGGGCCGTTTCGCTGGGCGGTGCTGTCGGGCGATCCCAAAGATCTCGCCACGACCGATCAAGCCGTGCTCGACACCTTCCCCGACGTCGACGCGGCGGGCCGGCCGATTCCTGAGCATCAGCATCTTTGCCGCTGGATTCGCATGGCCCGCGAGAAGGTCGCGTTTCAGGGGCTGCCGGCCCGCATCTGCTGGCTCGAATATGGCCAGCGGGCCAAGATGGGCCTCGTCCTCAACGACCTCGTGCGAACCGGCAAGGTCAGCGCCCCGATCGTCATCGGCCGCGACCACCTCGATTGCGGCTCGGTCGCCAGCCCCAATCGCGAGACCGAAGCGATGAAGGACGGCTCCGACGCCATCGCCGACTGGCCGATCCTCAACGCGCTTGCGAACACCGCTTGCGGCGCGAGTTGGGTCAGCCTGCACCATGGCGGCGGCGTCGGCATGGGCTACTCCATCCACGCCGGCCAGGTGATCGTCGCCGACGGCACGCCCGAGGCCGCCCGCCGCCTCCAGCGCGTCCTCACCAGCGACCCGGCCTTCGGCATTTTCCGCCACTGCGACGCCGGATACGAAGACGCCCAAGCGATCGCCCGCGAGCGAGGCGTGGACCTGGCGCGCTAGCGCCGCATGCGATCGCCCGGCCGCATTCAGCGCACGAGCTGCGCGGCGGGAATCGACGATCTGGGGGGCTGCGCCCCGGCGTCTCAAGCAGCCGCCGGGATCTCGCGCTGGAGCCGGCACAACCAAAGGGTTGGGTCAGGCGGGACTCGAACGAAATCCGTTAAGCCTTTCACCAGAACAAACTTACGGACAATCCGGTCGCACGAGCAGCGCAGAATCCGGCGCAGTTTCAATCCACCAACTTCAGCTGCTTATTCAGGGATGGTTCGATCTCAGATCCGAGCAACGAACGGCAATCATGGAAATCGCGAATCTGATTCCGTCGTGATACTGCCACGATCTGACGCTGCGACCAGCCACGCTGCGCCAACGTCACAATCGACTGCTGCACTGCCATTTTGAGCTGATTCGCCATGCCTTCGGTTCCGCGGCTGCCAGGCCGAGAACCCTACGACGCGAACCAGCACCTCCTCAAAATGGCCGGTTTTCAAGTGATAATCAGTGGCTGGGTTTGAGTGGCAACTGACACCTTCGAGGGCGCAAGTGCTTGTAAATGAGATAGTTGCGCTGCCCTGCCGGTGCACTTGGCGTCCTGCTTAACGGAATCGAGCGAACTGGTTGCGTTTATGGCGTCGTGGCCGCGCTTGGACGCGAAGGCTCGGGCGGCGGTGGTGAAGGTCGCGGAGGGGCTGGCGGAATGAGCCGATACGGATAAGCGGAGCGTTGCCGCTATTGAGGCCACTCACTTGTCCCGTCGGTATCGAACCCGGTCGCCTACGCAACCAGTAACGAACCGCCGTTGCGACCAGCCACACGTGTACAGCGTTTGAATGGACTGAACTTGGCCATGTCGGGGCGCTACGCCAGCCCCGCCTCTACCAGCCAACCACTGGTTGCCACGGCCGTCGCCGCAAATCGGATTTCCTCACCTGACTGGT
This sequence comes from Phycisphaerae bacterium, assembly GCA_022842805.1. GTDB lineage: Bacteria > Planctomycetota > Phycisphaerae > UBA1845 > Fen-1342 > JALHOX01. The sequence continues at coordinate 1,911 of JALHOX010000430.1, forward strand.
TTTCACCCACCTACAACTGGCTGGTTTTGTCCGCCCGCTGACCGCGCCAATCGCACATTACGCGGGAGAGTCTCGTGGTTACTACCCCGGCCACGATTCATTGCACATTGCACGGTCCGCCGGGCCGCACTTTCAACGTGTATTCGATGATGTGAGTGTTCAACATTCACTAGCCGGATTAGTAACTCCTAACTCGTTAGCCATCCGTCGCTGCCACCAGCCACACTGAGCCAAGCTCGAATGCCCGAAATCAATCTCCGGCCACCTTCGGCGAGTGAGCCGCCGCGGACAGCGGCGTCGCCGCGAGCCGCCAACTCAGCGGCCGGTTGCCTATTGAAATCTTGAGACGTCGGTAGTCTATCTCCCCGGCAGTCTCAGAGCCGCCGAAGTAGGCGTCGCGGGCGAGTCCTGCTTCGGTGAGGTCTTCGAACGGGACCTGGGACAGCGGTTGCTCGTCGAAAGACAGCTGCGTTTTGTCGTTCATCGAATGACTCCAGTCAACGGAAGGCGAGGGACGGGCTCGGTCAGCCAAGGAAGACGCGCGCCGTCAGCGCGGGCTCGGGCCGGTCGCGCAGGCACCACTGGACGCGGGCACGTTGGAGCTTCTCGAACTCTCCCTTGAGGAACTTCAGCTGCGGATCGTCGCTGTTGCCGATCTGCAGGACGACTTGATCGCCCGCCTGCGACACGTGAAGCAGTTCGGCCTTGCCGGGGACGCTAAACGCTCGGACCTTCTCCCGGGACGCCTGGTGTAGCCGCGTGATCGCCGCCTCGCCTCGCAGAACAACGGGCTGGGCGTTGCCGCCATAGGCCCGCACGACGTACTCGCCGTTCTCGCGGAAGCAGATCAGCGCCTCCTTGCCCGGCGTCACGTCGAGCGCGCGGACGTCGGCGTCAAGCGGGACTAGGTTCCATGCCTGCGACGGCGCGAGGTCCTGCTTAGTAAGGGCCGCGGACAGCAGGTCCGCATCCTCGTCGGCAAGCGGGCGCTGCGTCAGCCGCTTGACCGTCATGACCCCGTTGCGGTCGGTGATCTGAAAGTTGACGACCCCCTCCGTCGTCTTGACAGCGAAGCGTTCCGGCTTGCCGTGCTCCCCGGTCCAGACGGAATGGACGGTCGCTTCCTTAAAGTAAGCGTCAGAGCCGATCATCTGCGCCCGCATCCGGGTCCCGTCACCCTTTTTGACGACGAGCCCCTCGACGAACGGGACGTCTGCCGACCCGTAGCGACGGCGCGTCGAACCCGACCCGATGGGGCCCGGCTCTGGCGCCGACGCGGCGACCGACGACTTGTGGGGCACGTCCGGCGGGCCCTTGCCGTCGCCGCAATGGACGGGCTTGTATTGCTTACCGCTGGCGGCGAATTCGTCGGTGCTCACCATAGACTTCTTTAGGACGCCCTTCTGTTCCGCCGCCGCCTCCGCGAGATCGGAAGAGCG
>JALHOX010000431.1 GCA_022842805.1 Phycisphaerae bacterium
CCGAACCGAATTGTCGACGTCGCGTCGCGTCGCTGAGCAACGTTCGCAACGCCGCCGCGATCGCCTCGACATCGCCGTAGTTCACCAGAATGCCCGTTCGACCGTCATCCACGAGGCTCGGTACGCCGCCGACGCGCGTCGCGATCACCGGCTTGCCAAGCGTCATCGCCTCGGCAATCGAGACCGGCGATGTCTCCTCGAACGAGCACAGTGCAAACGCAGCGCTCTCGGAAAAGTATCGTCGCAGGTCGCTGGTGCTGACGTGCCCCACAAAACCCGCGCGGGCGGCGATGCCCGCGCCGTCGATCGCGCTCTGCACCTGCGCCTTGTAGTCCGCGTCGCCCACCTTGCCGATGAGCCGCAACTCCGCCGAAGGAAAGTCCGCCGCGACCTTTGCAAATGCCCGTACGAGATCGAGCTGCCCCTTGCGCGGCGAAATGACCGCGACGCAAATCACCGTCAACGATCGCTCCGTGCCATCGAGCGAAAACAAACCATCGTCCACCGGATTGCGCGTCGCAAACATCTTCGCCCGCGTAAAGGGCCCGACGCACTCAGTGACGTAATCCGCGATCGAAAACAGGTGCCGCGCTCGCGCCAGCATGCGCCGCTCGCCGCGCAGTTCGCAATATCGCCGCACGCGCCCGGTCAGCGTCGCATTCAAATTGTGCTCGCGCGATTTCATGCCGTGCGGCGTGACGATCGCCGGATAGCCGGACTCCAGCGCGGCCATCGCGTACGGCCCGGAGCCGTGGCCATGCACGATGTCGGGCCGCAATTCCGCCAGATATCGCCGCAGCGTGCGCTGTTCCCAAAATCCGCCCGTGACCACGCCGAAGCGCTTCTGCCCCGGCAACGCGTGCAGGTGAACCCCGGCATACTCGCGCCGCTCCGGCGCCGAAAGCTCCGGATGGCAGCTCAGAACGTGTACCTCGGCGTCTTCCCGCCGCGCCAGGCCACACGCCAAATGCTTGATCACCGCCGAGACGCCGCCGCCGATCTTCTCCGGATCGCGCGGAAAGGCTCCGAGCTGGGCGATGCGCAAGACGGCGTTTCGCCCGTCCACCAGCGGCGAGGAGGACTGGCTCATGCCGCCGACCGGCGCCGCGACCGTAGCGTTAGGGTGCGACACCGGGTGCTCCATTTCGCGGATCGAGTTTGGCGCCGGGGCGACGGTCCATTCGAGAAGCGCCGCCGATGCGCCGCGTCAGCTTCGCGGTAATCGCCTCACGCACCGACGATGGCAATCCGCGCGTCCACAATAGCACGGCCCAAGCCGCGCCTCCGACCAGCAGAGTCGCCACCAGCCTTATCGTCACATCGTGGGGCCGGATCAGGTTCGCCGCCAGCGCGCTCGCCACAATCGGCGCCGCGGCCAAGAGGGGCCCCGGCAAGACTTGCGCCCAATATTCCCAATAACCGATCCCCACCGCCCGACATGCGAACCACGGCAGCGCGATGCCGGTGAAAAGCGCCAGCGGGGCCGCAACCGAAATCGCGGCGCTGAGAATGCCGAGCTTTAGCCACGACAGGCAGATGTAGCCCGAGGCCACGCTCAGGATCGCCGCCGCCGCCTCGGCCGCCGCCGGTCCGCCGTGCCGGCCCATGCCGGTCAAAATGCTGAAGGCTGGAAACTGCGAGATCGAGAAGACGTGGCCGGCGGCCAGCGCGATCAGCACCGGCTGCGCGATGTAGCGCTCGCCCATCCACACTCCGACCACCGCATCGCCCACGACCATCAGCATCACGCACGCCGGCAGGGCGATGAACATGGCCAGCCGCACGCTCGAGACGAGGTGACGCCGCAGCGCTTCAAAGTCTCTGCGTTCAAAGGCGTCGCTGCTGAGCGAGATAAACACCTGCGAATATTGTTTCACGAATTGCTGCAACTGAATCACGAGTGAGCGCTGACGGGAGTACACCGCGAGCTGCGCGCTGCCGAGATAGCGGCTGATCAGCAGGCTGTTGATGTGATAAAGCCCGCCACGGGCGGCGCTTTGCACCAGCGTTTGCAGTCCGAAACGAAACAGCGTCCCCGCTTCGGCTCCGCTCCAGTGTCGCGGCGAGATCGAAAGTGTCGGGCAAAGTCGCCGCGCGGCCCCGATCTTCGCCAGGCCCGCGCCGATCTCAAGCAACAGATCGCACAACGCCAGCGTCCAGATTTCGAAGCCAAGAATGAGCAGGCCGGTCATCAGGATGATCGTCAGCACCTGCCGCGTCACCCGGATGCGATTCAGCAGGTCATATCGCGAATAGCCCGTCAGCACGCCGTGATGAGCATTGAATAGACAGCGCACGCTGGCGCTCGCGCCCAGCAGCCAGATGACGGCGTAGCCCGCGTTGAGCACCTCCGGCGCCGCTTCGGGCAAAGCCGCTCGCAGGCTGGCCGAAAAGCCCCATGTGCCCAGCAGGCCGCCGAAAAATCCAAGCAGCAGCACGACGACCGACGCCGTTAGAGAGCGGTTGAGCAGCGCCCAATCTTCGCGGGCCCGCGCCCGCGCCACATAAGGCGTGATTGCCGAGGCCATGGCCGTCGCCGCGAGGTCGACCAGCGACGACAGCGTCCAGCCCAGATCCCACACACCGAGCAGCGCCTGTCCGCGAAAGCGGTCGATCAGCCGCGGCAGAATGAAGCCGCTCGCAATCACAAACAGCAGGAAAAACCAGTTGCTGAGAATGCTGCGGATCGTGTCTCCGCGCGAGATGGACTCGCCGCGGTCCGACCGTGCCGATTCCGCCGGTGCTCCGTCGCCCGCGACATCGAGTTCGGCCGGCTTTCGCGGAGTCGTACTCATGTCGAGTACCCGAACCCGCGGTTCATTTCCCCCGCAACGGCGTCAAACGCCGCAAGATCCGCGGCGCTCATCGCGCCGCGCCACTTTTCATCCAGCTTCACCGTTCCGTCAAAAGTCAGCCGCATCCAGTTGCCGAGGATGTGGTGCTCGACATTGGCGAAGTGCGGCTGAAAACGAGCCGGGTCGATCTCGAGGAAGCTCCACATCTGTGAGAGCGTTCCCGGGACGTCGGCGCAAAAGTCTTCGTAGCGCAGCCGCATCAATTCGCCGGGCGCGAGCCGCTGCGCGACGCGTTCACACTCGATATTGGTCCGCTTCCATTCGGTCGCGGCGAACTCGATCGAGACGTTGTCGTGACGTCGCGTGGAGTTGGCCACCGCCCGTCCGTCGCGCACAAGGTAAATCACGCGCAGCCGCGGCATTCCCGCCGAGCGGAGGTACTCCAGTCGCACGGCCTCTTTCGAACCGTCCAGAAACACCGACGCGTCGCGCAGTTCGCAGATGGTCTCCGCAATGACGAGATTGCGGTGCAGCGCGCTGGC
>JALHOX010000432.1 GCA_022842805.1 Phycisphaerae bacterium
AGTCATGCCGGCGGCCGTCCAATCCTGCGCCTCGGTGCCGCGGCGCAAAAACTCGACCGACAGCATGCTCGGCAGCGCCAGGCCGATAAAGCAGGCCGGCATCCAAACGGCGAGTTGATCGCGGAGCACGTGGCGATACCAGCGCCGCCAGCGCGGCAGTGTTTCAGCATTCACGCGGAACACACTGCCGACGTGCGACAGCTTCAAATTGTGACCGCCGATCACACTGGGGATCGCCCCGACGTGCCAGCCCATCCCCCAACCCTGATCGCGGGTGTAGTTGCTGATCGGCGTATTCGACAAACCGCCTGAGCCGGCGATGGCGACCATCGCGCCGATGGCCACGATCAGCGAAAGATCGATCGGCGGCCGCTCGCGCCCCTGCCACCACGCGGTGAAGACGTTGTCGACGTTGTCCCCGTCGCGGAAGCCATCGCCGTCGACATCGACGAACTTATCGGGGACGCCGTCGCCGTTGGTGTCGGGCCAACTTTCTGGGACGCCGTCGCCATCCTTGTCGATCGTCGGCTTCAGGCGTTCTTCGACGACGTCGAGATTACCGTCGCTGTCCCAATCTTCGCCGGGGTCGAGCACGCCGTTACCGTTGAGATCTTCGCCGCGCACCACGGGCAGGCTGCCGAACTTCAGGAAACCGGAGCCGATTTCGCGCCAGGTGCCGGCGCTCGAGTAACAGACGGCAAGAATCTCCAGAAATCCGAGCACGACGAAGATCTTGAACGACATGATCACTTTGAGCGAGTTGTAGACCTTGCCGCCGAAGGCCAAGGGAACCAACGCGCCCAGAAAGATCGCATAGCCCAAGCCGCGCAGCAGCGTCTGATGCCCGGCGACCATGTCGGGGCGCGGCACCTCGCCGAGAATCACTGCCGCAAGGGGAGTGGCGGCGTTGGCCGCCAGATAGGGAAACACCGCGCCGAAGTCGAGCACCAGGTAGACGAACACCCAGAAGCGCGGCCCCGGCAGCGTGCGGAACTTGCCCGTGAAAATCGGCTCGCCCGTGTAGAGCGCGTACCGGCTGATCTCCAGGTTGTAGATCACCTGCCCGACGATGCTGAGTGTCGCCAGCCACAAGAGCGCGCCGCCGTAACGGGCGGTGACTTCGGGCCCTTTGAGCCATTCGCCGCCGCCGATGGCCGAACCGCCGACCACCAGGCCCGGGCCGATCAGGGCGGCCCAGTTCTTCCAAGTGAACTTGGGGGCGTCGATCAGCTCGTTGCCGTTCCAGCGCGGCATGTCGCGCGAACCAATGTACGGCGGAAAGCTGTCGGGGTTGGCCGCGTGGCCGTTCGTGCTTGGCACGGCCGGTTCGCCGACGTGGTTCGCGGCGCCATTGGCATCCGTGGGGAGGGCGGCGCCCGCGGCGGGCGCAGCGGCCGCCGTGCGCGCAGCGCCAGCCGGGTCGGTGGGCCCAGAGCGTGTAGTCATCGTGAGCGAGTCTCCCCCCGGCGAATCGAGACTCCTGAGAATGACATCCGGCGCGGCCCGTCGCAAGCAATCCTCGGCAAATAAAATCGGGCCGCCGTCGACCACGCCAGAACGCTCGCGACCGGCGTCATCTTGACCTCCACTGGTGCCTGGCGTGGCCCAGTCCGACGTTCCTCGGCCGCTGCCTTCGTCTGCCCCAAGACAGCGCCCCCAGACCGCGATACAATGCCGGCGGCTGACCCGCCGCGCGCCCCTTGAGGCCGCTTCCGCTTTCTTGCCTCGCTTTCCATCCGGGTTCGATTTCCATGTCCGTACCATCGCTCAAGACCGATCCGTTTCAGGCCCGCGACACCTTTTCGACCGGCAGCGGGCAAGCCGGCATTTATCGCCTCGCGCGGCTCGAAGAACTCGGGCTTTGCAAGATCGCGTCGTTGCCCTACTCGATTCGCGTGTTGCTTGAGTCGGTGCTACGCAACTGCGATGGCTTTGCCGTAAGCGAAGACGACGTCCGCAAGGTCGCCGGCTGGAACGCCACGGCCGTGGGCGAAGTTGAGATTCCGTTCAAGCCGGCCCGCGTCGTGCTGCAAGACTTCACCGGGGTGCCGTGCGTGGTCGACCTGGCGGCGATGCGCGACGCCATGCGCCGTTTGGGCGGAAACCCCAAGCGGATCAACCCGCTCATCCCCGTCGACCTGGTGATCGATCACTCGGTGCAGGTCGACTTTTTCGGCACGGCCAACGCGCTGGCATTGAACGTTGAATACGAGTTCGCCCGCAACCGCGAACGTTATGAGTTCCTCAAATGGGGTCAGCAGGCGCTCGACAACTTCCGCGCGGTGCCGCCGGCGGTGGGGATCGTCCATCAGGTGAACCTCGAGTATCTGGCCAAGGGAGTCTTTTTGCGTGACGACGCTAAAGGCCCGGTCGCATTGCCCGACTCGCTCGTCGGCACCGATAGCCATACCACGATGATCAACGGGCTGGGCGTGGTCGGTTGGGGCGTCGGCGGTATCGAGGCCGAGGCCGTTATGCTGGGGCAACCAATTTATATGCTGCTCCCCGAAGTGGTCGGCTTCGAGCTCACCGGTCAATTGCCCGAGGGGACGACCGCCACCGATCTGGTGCTGACCGTCACGCAGATCCTCCGCAAGCAGGGAGTCGTCGGCAAGTTCGTCGAGTTCTTCGGGCCGGGCCTGTCGAAGATGGGCGTGGCCGACCGCGCGACAATCGGCAACATGGCCCCCGAATATGGCGCCACGATGGGCTTCTTTCCGACCGACGAGCGGACGCTCGAGTTTCTGCGACGCACGGGCCGCACCGACGAAGAAGTGCAACTCGTCGAACGCTATACCAAGGAGCAGCAGCTCTTCCGCACCGACGCCGCGCCGGTGCCGACGTTCAGCGCCAAGCTATCTTTGGACTTGAGCACCGTCGAACCGAGCCTGGCCGGCCCCAAGCGGCCGCAGGATCGTATCTCGCTATCGGCAATGCAAAAGACTTTTCAAGAGGCGCTGCGAGCACCGGTTGCTCAGCGGGGCTATGCGCTGGACGATGCGGCCCTCAAGCGCACTGCCGACGTCAAAGAGAACGGTCACAGCGACCGCATCGGGCATGGCGCGGTCGTGATCGCCGCCATCACCAGTTGCACCAACACGAGCAACCCATCGGTGATGTTGGGCGCGGGGCTGTTGGCGAAGAAAGCGGTCGAGCGCGGCTTGACCGTTAAGCCGTATGTGAAGACGAGCCTCGCACCCGGTTCACGGGTGGTGACCGATTACCTCGAGCACTCGGGCCTGGCGTCGGCCCTCGATCAATTGGGCTTCGACACCGTCGGATACGGCTGCACGACCTGCATCGGCAATAGCGGGCCGCTGCCGGAGCCGGTGGC
>JALHOX010000433.1 GCA_022842805.1 Phycisphaerae bacterium
CCGGCAGCCTGCGAGCCCAATGAGCGAGCCGACCACCGATCTCAATTTTGACGCGATCCACCGCCGCTATGACCCCGGCCTGCGGCGTTTTGTGGCAAAGCGCGCCGGGGCGCCCGAATTGGTGGACGAGATCGTTCAGCAGACCTGGACCGAGGTCTGGCGGGCGCTCTGCGAAGGGCGTTACGACCCCTCCCGGGGCGCGATCTCAACCTTCATCTACGCCGTGGCTTACAAGCGCTGGCTGCAGGTGCGGCGGGTGGCGGCAAGCGGCCCGCGGTTCGTTTCCGAAAGCGATTCCGTCTTTGAACGACTGCTGACGGAATCATCCCCGGATAACGCCGTCCATGCCGCCGAGTTATTGGACGCACTGCGCGGGTGCCTCGGCAACGCAACCGGCCCATTCAGCCTCAGCGACCAGGAACGGGCCGCCGCGGGCGTCGCCGCGAGCGAGGAAACCGAGCGCACGCTCGCCTCGCGCCTGGGCGTCGCCCCCAGCACGGTTCATGCCTGGAAGCGCGCGGCACTCGAAAAACTCCGCAACTGTCTGGGGTACAAGGGCTTCGTTGGCTGGAACGCCGAGCAACCGCGATCCTCGCGCGAATAAGCGGGGTGGAGACTGTGACCATGAGCAACCAACGAGATCCATTTAGCGATCGGGATTTGGAAGCGCTGCTCGGCCTGCTGCGTGAGGTGGACAGCCTCGATTCCCCGCTTCATCACGCCGCCGCCAACCGCACCCACGCAGCTCCGCCTGCCTCAACGCGGCGGACATTTTCGGCCGCGTCGGCGGACGACGCCTCGTCGACCCGTTTCTCGCGCGGTCGCCTCTTTGGGTCGCGTTGGGCCGCGGCGGCGATCGGCGCTGCCGCCTGTGGCGTCTTCTGGATCTTTCAGCCGGCAGTGCAACCGACCAACAGTCGCGTGGCGCAGGCCGGCATGGCGACTTCGCCGCGCGTCTCCTATGCCCACGAATTCTCGCGCGGCGGCGCCTCGCAGCGTCATTGCCTGTCCGCCACCTGGGCCGAGCCGCTCTCGATTCTGGCGGTGATCCGCACCTGGAGCAGCGACTGCCAGTGCCTCGTCTGGGATCTGTATGAGTTCGACGGCGAGTCGCCCGTCACGCGGACGCGAATGAATGAATCGCTCCAAGTGACGGCGACGATCGAGGCTTCTGAACCGCCGCCGGTGGATCAGGTACTGCTCTTCGCCGTGGCACGCGATCGCCGCGATCTGCCGCAGTCGAGCGACGAATCCGCCAATTTTCTCGAATGTCTGCTCGAAGGCTCGCCTTCGTCGGACACGGCCGCGAAGCTCGATCAATACAAGCGGGTCGTCAGCGCCTGTCTGCCCGATAGCGTCGACGTGCTGCCGCATCTTCTCGCGCGGCCCTAAGGCCTACGCCGCGGGCTTACCGGCCATTCTGGGACCATCGACACACCGCAATCGCGATTGGATCGCGCGTGCGGTGATTTTGTTTGGCTGAGGGGGATCGTCGCCCATTGTTGCCGCGCAAACCGCTGGCATTGAAGCCGTTAGCGCAGCGCTGCCGACGCGACCTAAAGGTCGATGGATGCTAAGAAAAGATTCCGCCCCAAGAGACGAGAAAAAAATTGGGCCGGCGGTCGGGAGGTGCGGGGGGGGACACCTACGCCAACGCAGTCCGGCCCGGGGATCAGTAAGTAATTCGCTCGCTATCTTAGGAGGATCAAAACCATCTCGCAAGTACAGCGCCGCAAAAATTTCGCGACGCAATTCTTCATTTCTCCGGCGATCGCAGACGAGCGGTCAACTGGGGATCCAGGATTCGAACCTGGACTAACTGATCCAGAGTCAGTCGTGCTACCGTTACACCAATCCCCATCAAAAACAAACGAACTAGCAGAAGGTTAGGCCCGATCCCCGGATCATTCAAGCCCCGCCAGCGCCGGCTTCGCGACACCGACCGCACCCAGCCCGCCCCGCTCCTGCTCCCGCCGCGCGTCGATCTGCCTGCGCGGCTCGAGTAGAGCGAGCAAAACCCCAACGCTCACAACCGCAGCCGCCGCCAGCAGCCAACTCGTCGGCGGCAGCGTATCGATCGATGCGTGAAAACCGCGCGCCTCCAGCCAATTCTTCAACAGGTCCGGGTGAATCGCCGCCACCGTCATGCCGTTGTGAAGCACATGCGCGACGACGGCCGGGAAGAGCGACCGATAGCGAATGACGAGCAGGCCCAGCAGCAGCCCCAGCACAAACGTGGTGACCAGGCGCTGCACCATGTGATGATTCATCGCAAACGCGAACGCGACGATCAGCGTCGCCCCGAGTCCGCCAATCGCCGAGCGAATGCCCGAAAGCGCGAAGCCGCGGAAGAAGAGCTCTTCGCAAACGCCCGGCACAATCGCCACCAGGAACAGCAACTGCCACGCCACTCCATCGAGCGCCTGTGCGCTCTCGCTGGCGGCGGTCAGTTCCGTGGGCAGCGGCAGATATCGCAGTTGCAACACGGTCCAGGCCTGCGCCAACACCCACGATCCGCTGCCGATCAGCACGGCCGCCAGCCAGCCGCGCACGCTGGGAAACTCCAGCGAAAACGTGCTCGAAACTCGCAGACGCAGGTAAAGCGCCCCGCCCAGAGGCAGCGCCACAAAGAGCAGCAGCATCACCGCGGCGATGGCGTAAAACGAACCGATCCCGATCTGCCCGCCGCTGCTGCGCAAAAGCGCCTGCTGAATGAAGAAATTCAGCGAGAAGACCATCGTCACCAGCAGCAGCGCTTGCGCAATCGTCGGATAGTCGCGCGGCTTGAAGAATTGCCGCATGAAGAGCGTCTTGGCCGACGAGTTGTCGTTGAAAAGCACCGCCTCCTGCCCAAACAGCCGGGCCGCAATCGCAATTGCGGCGGCGGCGTAGATCGAAGTCGAGGCGAAGACCCAGACCATGTTGCCCCAGACGTTCGGCATGCCCAGGAACAGATCGCGCGTCAGCAGCACGATGTTGGTGACGGGGATGACGAGCAGCGGCCCTTCGAGCCGAACGCCGGGCAACACGCCGACCATGGCCGGGATCATCGCCGCCACGATCACCGGCATGAGATAGTTCTGCGCTTCTTTGAAGCTCCGCGCGAAGCTGCAAACGGCCAGCAGCGTGGCGCTAAAGAGCATCGCCAGCGGCAGAATGATGACAAAAATCCAAGGCAGCACATGCAGCGGAATCGTCAGCTTGTTGCCGTTCAGCAGCGAATCGCCGACTCCGCTCAGGAAAATCGTTCCACCGATGGCCAGCAGATTGAGCAGCGCGCTGAGCATGCCGACGATGGCG
>JALHOX010000434.1 GCA_022842805.1 Phycisphaerae bacterium
AGAAAACCGGCCGGCACGCACAGAGTGATCCAACGAGCACGAAAGTGCTCGAAAGATCGACGCAACCTTCGTCCGTAACGACGAAGCAAGCGGCGGGTTCAACCCCCGCCACCTCCATTACGTTCTCTCATCAAACGACGCGCAACCCCGCGCGCCGCCCGCCCCCGCGCGCGCTTCTTCAATTCGCTATTCGCTATTCGCAATTCGCTATTCCCCCCACTCCCCTCTTCAACTCGACACTCTGCACTCGAAACTCGCAACTCATCCGCCCCCGCACGCGCTTCTTCAATTCGCTATTCGCTATTCGCCATTCGCTATTCAATCGCCCCTCAGTGCTGGTGCTTCGCCTCATCATGATCATGCCGGATCACGCGGACGGGGTGGCCGAAGAGGCGGCTGATTGATTCGACGGTGAGTTCGCTGGTCGGGTGGGTGTGGATGGCGCGGTTGACGCAGACGGCCCGCTGCACACGCTCCGACACAAAGCGCACGTCGTGCGAGACCATGATGATCGTCATGCGGCGGTTGAGCTCGGCCAGCAGCTCGTAGAACTCGGCCTGCACCTGCACATCGAGATTGGCGGTCGGCTCGTCGAGGAGCAGCAGGCGCGGCTCGCAGACCAGGGCGCGGGCGATCAGCGCTCGTTGGCGCTGGCCGCCGGAGAGGGCGGAGAAGGCGGCGTTGGCCCGGTCGGCGATGCCCACGTCCTTCAACGCCGCACTGGCCGCTTCGCGATCTTGGCGCGAGTAGCCGCCGAAGAGGCGCGACGTGGCGACGCGGCCCATCAGCACGACATCGAGCGTGGTGACGGGGAATTGGGCGTCGAGCTTGGCGTGCTGGGGCATGTAGCCGATGAGCGGGCGGGCCTCGATCGGCGGGCGGCCGAAGACGCGGATGCGCCCTTGCTGCGGCTGGAGCAGGCCGAGGATCAGCTTGACGAGGGTGGTCTTGCCGCCGCCGTTGGGGCCGACGATGCAGACGAATTCGCCCTGATGAATACAGACGTGGTCGGCGTGGAGGACGGGCGGGCCGTCGTAAGCGAAGGAGAGATTCTCGATCACGAGGACTGGATCGTGGGCGTGTCCCGCGTGGGAATGCCCGGCGTGCGAATGCGGGGCTTGCGAATGCGCGGCGTCGGGGGCGGCGATGAGATGCTCTCCCTGAGTCGATGAATCGTCGGATTGTAGGCCGAGGGCCGGGAGGCTGCCGAGAGGGCAGAAAATCAGGAGGGACAGGTCAAAAACCTGTCCCTCAAGGTTGCTAGGCCGGTTGGAAGCCGGTCCCACAGGAATGCTGCACTTGATCCCGCAGTTACGCCGCGGGGCGCTCGATCTCGGCGTCCTGCAGGATGCGGGCGACGGCCTTGTCCTGACGGATCTGGTCGGCCAGCTGCATCAGCAGTCCTTCGCGGATGAGCTCGTCGCGCATGCGATCGAAGCGGCGGTTGTAGCGCCGCGCGATGCGGGCGATCTCGGTGTTCACCTCTTCGTCGGTGACGCGGATCTGCAACGTCTCGGCGACGCGCTCCAGAATGAATTGCAGCTTGAGCTCGTCGGCCACCTGCTGACGGGCGGTGGTGCGCAGCTCGTCGATGCGGGCTTCGATCTCGGTCGGCGGGACGCCTTGCGTGCGCAGGTCGATCACCGAACGCATCACCGCGCGGTCGGTCTGGCGGGCCGAGAGCTCATTGGGCAGGTCGAGCTTGCAGTTTTCCAGCAGGTAATTCAGAACCTGCTCGCGCTCGGCGCGGCGGATGAGGCGGTCGCGTTCGACTTCGAGGTCGTCGCGCATGAATTCGCGCAACTGAGCCTCGTCCTTGGCGCCGATCTGCTCGACCAGCTCCGCGATGGTGAGCGGCTTGAGCCGCTTGATCTCGTGAATGTCGAATTTGAACTGGGCCGTCTTGCCGCGCAGGTCGGCCCGCTCGTAGTCGTCGGGGATCTTGCATTCGACGGTGATGTGGCTGCCGACCTTGGCGCCCTTCAGGCGCTTGTCGAGATCGGGGAGCTGGATGCCGTCGAGGCGGGTCGGGCGGACGCCGAGCTGCAGGTTCGCTTCGCGCTTGACCTCTTTGCCTTCGGCGCTCAGGGTCACGTCGGCCATGAGCTGATCGTCGTCGTCGGCGGCGGCGTCATGCACGATTTCGAGGCGGCCGCGGATCTTGCCCTGGCGCTCGAGGGCGTCGTTGACCATCGCATCGGTGATGTCGATGGCGGGGGACTTGACCTTGACGCCCTTCAACTCGGGCAGGTCGAAGGCGGGCTTGACCTCGACTTCGCAGGTGTAGCTGAAGTCCTGATTTTCGGGCAGATGGACGTGGGTCAGCGCTTCGCCGATCTCCATCAGCTTCACGCCGGCGTCGGTCGTGATGCGGAAGAGCGGGTCGCCGAGAACCTTCAGCTCGATCTTTTCGACGGCGGCGAAGTAGGACTGGCCCAGCACGGCCGACTTGAGCGACTCGCGGATCTCGCCGCCGAAGCGCTTCTGCACCAGTGCCTTGGGGGCGCGTCCTTTGCGGAAGCCGGGCAGGACGGCGTCGCTGGCCATATCGCTGAACTGCTGATTGAATTGCTGGCCGATGACGTCGCCGGGGACGGTGACGGTCACTTCCTTGCGGAGGGTGCCGATCTCCCTGCTGTCGACCTTGACGGTCTCTTTCAGGCGCGCAAACAGGCTCTCGACCCGCTTCTCGGCCTTTTCCCGCATTTCCGGCGTTTCGAGCGGATCAACCGTTCCCAGCACGTTCATCGCATCATCCCTCGTGTCGCAGCCATCGTGCGACGAAAACCCAGACGAAGCCGCCGACAATCAGCGGCGCTTCGCGAACACTTCAAAGCAGAGCGTCTGCCTTTCGCAGAGACGCGGAGCGCGCGGGCTAGGCCGCGCCGCCGCCCAGCAGCGCGCCGAAAAACACGCTGAAAAGCGACGAAAAGAGCGTGGCGAAGAAGGTCGTGATCAGGTCGCCGACGGCCAAATTGCCGAAGGCCTGAAACCAGCCGAAGGCGACCCCGCCCGCGGCAATCGCGGCCAAACGCTTCTGGAACTTTCTCTGATCCATCGGTCGCTCTCCTTGGAACCCGCACCCGCGCGGGCGATTCTGGCGCCGCCGTTTCGGGCGGCGACACGGCGATCCGTCGCCGGTCGCCCGTAGTCGGGTCGTTTACGGTATCGGTTGGGGTGATGGTGTCAAGGATTAGGGCGAATCCCGCGGCGGGTCGGCGGGGAAATTGCGGGTTTGGCGGGCTTTCTCCGCCCGGCGCCTCGCCGCCCATGTCTTTCTG
>JALHOX010000435.1 GCA_022842805.1 Phycisphaerae bacterium
TTGTCGAAATCCTGCCGGGCCGCGACGGCCTGGTGCACATCAGCGAACTGGCGGCCGGCTATGTCAGCTCGGTGGGCGACATCTGCCGCGTCGGCGACGAGATGAAGGTGCTGGTCATCGACGTTGATGATCACGACCGCGTGAAGCTCAGCCGGCGTCGCGCTCTGGAAGAGCTCGGCTTGCCGGATGAACTCGCGCCGAAGGTTGATGGACCTGCCGGCGAAGGTTCGGTCGAGCGTCCCCCTCGTCCGCCGCGTGATGATCGTGGTGGCGACCGAGGCGGAGACCGCGGTAGCGATCGCCCACGTCATGACCGTGGTGACCGGGGCGGTGGCGGCGGCGGTGGCCGCGACCGAGGTCGTGGTCACGGCGGTGGCGGCCGAGATCGGCGGTAAGCTAAGCTGATCGATTGGAATTAACTGCAAAGCCCGCGAGACATGCTCTCGTGGGCTTTGTGTTTGTGATGTCCTGTTTCTTTTGCAGTTCTCCCTCGCTGACGCGTCGGGCTAGTTGGGCCGTCGAAATGGCTGACGAAATCCCGCTCACGAACGACCTGGACGAACTGCGGGTGCAGTATGCGGAGCTGGCCGAACTGTTCGGTTCGCTCGCGCACGAGATCAAGAATCCCCTCTCCGTGATTCGCATGAACATGGAGCTGCTGGCGGAGGATTTTGCCGATCCGCAGACGCCCAAGGAACGCCGCGCGCTCGCCAAGATCGACATGGTGACGCGGCAATGCACGCGGCTCGAGAATCTGCTGAACGATTTCCTCAGCTTCTCGCGTTTGCGAAATCTGGAACTGCGGCTCGGGAGCCTGAACGAGCAGATCGAGCGCGTGCTGGACCTGTTTGAACCGCAGGCAGTCGAGAACGGCATCGAGGTGATTCGCTATCTCGATCCGGATCTACCCAGCATCAAGCTCGAGCCGGAAACGGTGCAGGCGGCCCTCGTGAATCTCGTCAAGAACGCCATGGAAGCGATGCCGCACGGTGGCCAACTGGTGGCGCGCACGCGGTTGACGCGCACTGGTGTCGCTCTCGACCTGATCGACACCGGCTGCGGCATGGATGGCAAGACCGCGATGAAGATGTTCGAGGCCTTCTTTACCACCAAGAACGGCGGCTCCGGCCTCGGCCTGCCCACCGCCCGCAAAATCATCGAAGCCCACGGCGGCCGCATCGACGTCCACAGCGAAGTCGGCCGCGGCACGCAATTCACACTGGAGTTCCCCACGCCGCTGAGGCTGGGAGATTAAAACACGCGCCAATACGAACACCGAACATCGACTACGTCCGCGGCGCACGCTTGCGAGTACGTGGCGCTAATTTTTCTTCGCTCGCCGCTGCCGAGTCAAACGGAGCCGTCGTTCCGCGGCCTTGCTCGTCGACGTTCATGAGCAGTTCGATCTTTTGCTCAGCGGTATCGAGCAGGCGGTAGCAGCGCTGCAGATGCTGGATGCCCTGCTCGTAGAGTTGCAGCGAAGCGTCGAGCCCCTGCTGGCCATCTTCGAGGCCGTGGACGATTTTTTCGAGAGTGGCGAGTGACGTTTCGAAGGAGACTTCTTCGCTCGCCGCGGTTTCCGGTGTTGCTGGTGAGGGTGTCATGATGGCTGTTCTGCTCCTGGCTGCGGCGTTGGTTTGATTTCTTCTACTCGGCTGATGACTTCGCCGGAGTCCAAGCGGGTACGGATTTGTTCGCCGACTTGTAACACGGCGGCGTCGCGAATCACGCTGCCGTCGAGTCGTTGAGTCACACTGTAGCCACGCGACAGGACTCGCAGCGGGCTGAGCGATTCGAGCCGGGCGGCCAGCGCCAGCAGTCGGTCCCGATTGCGGTGTGCGCGGCGCTGAATCGCCTGGTCCATCCCTTGCGACAATTCATCCAACCGCCGCGCGCGGTCGCGAATGCGGTCGAGCGGGCTCGTGAACACCCGGCGACTGGCGAGCAACTGCAGGTGGCGGCGGGCGTTGGTGAGTTGGTTGAGAAGCGACGACTTCATCCGCCGCGCGCAGGCAGCAAGTTGCTCGCGCAGCTCGGCAGCAGACGGCACAACGCGCTCGGCGGCTTCCGTCGGTGTGAGGGCCCGCACATCCGCAACCAGGTCGGCGAGCGTCACATCCACTTCATGGCCGACGGCGGAAACGACTGGCACGCGCGAGGCAAAAATCGCCCGCACGACGGGCTCTTCGTTGAAGCACCACAGGTCTTCGATGCTGCCGCCGCCGCGACCGACAACGAGCACGTCGAGCGCGGGGCGCAGTCGATTGGCGAGCTGAATCCCCCGCACAATGTCGGCCGCCGCCCCTTCACCTTGCACCTTCGCGGGAATCACGAACAGCTCGACGCCGCGAAAGCGCCGGCGGATCACTTGCAGAAAGTCGTGGATCGCCGCGCCGGTCGGACTGGTGACGAAACCGATTCGCCGGGGAAATCGCGGCAGTTTGCGCTTGCGGGCTGGATTGAAGAGCCCTTCCGCGGCGAGTCGCAGCTGCAGTTGCTGAAACGCGAGTTGCAGGGCCCCGATCCCCTGCGGTTCGATCCGCTGCACAATCAGTTGATATGTGCCGCGGGGCGGATAGACGTCGAGGTCGCCGTGGCAGATGACCTCCTGTCCTTCTTCCAATTTGAACTTGAGCCGCTGGGCGGCGCTGCGCCAGAGAATCGCTTTGATCTGCGCGTTCTCGTCTTTCAGCGTGAAGTAAACATGCCCCGATTGCGGCCTGGTGATTTCCGAAATTTCTCCGCTTACACCAATCGACGAGAACCCCGCCTGCAGCGTTCCTTGAATGGCGGCGGTCAGTTCGGACACCGTCAGAACAGCGGGCTCTGGTGGCGCGACAGGTGCAAGCGAAGCAGGCGGGTTTTTGGTCTCGCTGGCCAGGATCTCGACAACTACTTCCTCGCGCGCGACCACCGGGCCGGGCACGCCAGGCGTTTCATCCTCTTCGTTGTCCGTAAAGAGCCAACGCTCGCGCATGACAATCCTTTATCGTTGTGTGTCCACGCTCTGGCGAGCGTGGCTACCCTAAAAGCAGTCCACTATTCCGGCCAATCGCCGGAAAAGACTTCCACGGCCGGTCCCGTTTTGTAGACGCAGCCATCCTGCTCGTTCCATTCGAGTTCCAGATCGCCGCCCAGCAGATGGTTGATGATCTTTCGCTCGGTCCGCCCCGTCAGCACGCCCGCGACGCAGACCGCGCTCGCGCCGGTGCCGCAGGCGAGCGTTTCGCCCGAGCCCCGTTCCCAGGTCCGTTGCCGCACTTCGCGCGGGCTGATCAC
>JALHOX010000436.1 GCA_022842805.1 Phycisphaerae bacterium
AGTAGTGGCTGGCCAGGTGGGGGCCCGGTGATGGCTCAAGCGTTGCGACGGTTGAGCGGGATCTCAAATAGGAGGAATTGGGCCTACGGGTGCACATGTGCATGCCGGACGCCGCGGCACCGAGAACGAACGATCTGTGAGCGCAGGGCCCGGACGCTCGGGCGCCTCTGTCCAACGGCTGGCGCATCTGCTGCGCCGCGCGCAGGGCACGACGCAAGCCGGCCGCGGGAGCGCCGAAGGCGCGAGGGAGGCCGGCGTGCACTACCCCGACGCCTCGTGCGCGCGGTGTCAGCAGCATGCGCTTGTTGGCCCGCAAGCTTACACGGAACTCTGACGGATAGGCGAGTTACTTCAACAGGGTACGAGCCACAGGCATGCTTCTCAAAGCATGAAAATGGACAGGTGCCTCGCACCGCCGGACACGAGCGCGACGAACGTGCAAGGCGGGATTCGGCGTGTGCCGGGTCTGGCCGTCAATCGCGGCTTCGCCGAACGGCGCGGACTCTGCGGCGGGGTTCCGTTCGTAGATTCGAGAGTCGGACGCTACCGCAGCGCGCAGGTGCACAGGTGCTGTGGGTCAGCACGCGACCGAATCGGTGGGCGGAGAGGATGGTGCTCGCTATCAACGGTCCCGCAGGACTCTGCTGTCGTCCCCGTCTCCCCACGGGTGCGAGGCACCCTGACGCGCGGCGCATGCCCCAAAGCGAGTTTCCAACCGCTGGCCGCGGCACGGACGCCTCTTGCTCCGAGCGAGCCGTACGCGGCCAAGGTTGGATGTCTGAGCGACGGGCCTGCGCCGCGTGGCGGGGTGCCGGTACGCGGGATCCCGGGTCCGGTCCCTGCCAACAAGGCCGCGGTGGACGGCTCCTGGTACCGCAGGTGCTCGCTCGTCGCTGGGCGCGACGACCCCAGTCCCCGGCGCACTACCGCCCACGGCTCAAACGAAGCCCGGCCCCTCCGAGCGCGCGTTTGTCGTGCAAACGCGCTCTGGCTCCGGCCTCTGTTTCACCGTCGTCAACAGCAGCGGCGACCGCCGGACCTATGCGGGGTCTCGGCGTGACGGCTGCCAACAAGCGCGATCTCGGGGTCAGCGCGGTCAATAGGCACGATCTCGACGTGAACTCTCTCGACGAGCACGATCTCGGCGTGAACGCTGTCGATAAGCACGATCTCGGCGTGAACGCTGTCGACAAGCACGATCTCGGCGTGAACGCTGTCGATAAGCACGATCTCGGCGTGAACGCTGTCGATAACCACGATCTCGGCGTGCACGGTTTCGATAAGCACGATCTCGGCGTGCACGCTTTCGATAAGCACGATCTCGGCGTGAACGCTCTCGACAAGCGCGATCTCGACGTGAACGCTGTCGATAAGCACGATCTCGGCGTGCACGCTTTCGATAAGCACGATCTCGGACCATGGAGTTCGCCACAGGACAGTTCCGCAGGCGACCACCGACACTGGCCCTGACATCCGCGCTCTCTCACTTAGGACGACACGATGAGTCCGGATTGTCGGGCCAACGGTTGGCGCGTATGCTGCGGCGGGATCAATGTCATTCGAGCGCGAAGCGCGAGCGAAGGAATCAATACGCCGCCAGCATCACGCGCTTGTTGGGCCGACCTCCTTGGCGACCACAACTAAGGCCACAACTGGGCGCGCAGCCTCGATTCAGCTTCATCGCCTGAAACGCCCTTCACAACGAGCCTGTGGCCTATCCCTAGAGCCAGCAGTTCGCGCGCAATCGACTTCTTAAATGCCCCTGGCACAATCAAGTACGCCTTTGCGGGAATTGGCTGAAACGGGTCCGGCGCCCAGATAAAGCCACCCATCTGCGCCTTCAGACGCTCATTGCCCGGCGCATTCAACACGAGGTGGCACACATTGACGGCGTCGCGTACTCGAAAGAACTCGGGCGCGCGGCGCGACATCGCATTGCCCGCTGCGTAATCCTCGACGACAAAGGTGCCACCCTCGCTAAAAAGGTATACAATACCGTCGACACTAGCATTGATCTCGCCTTGGAAGGTAGTGCAGGCAAACAGCAATGCTGTGAGGAAGGAAGACGAAACGTCGAGAAGCCTGGTGCCCTTCGTGACTCCATAATGCTGCATGTGGAACCACCACTGCCCATCGTCCAGCGGAAGAGCAGCGAGCATCTGCTTGTCTAGTGCGTCGACCTGTTGGCTATCAGCAACGGACGCCTGGAATTCTCGAAGTGCCGCCAACTCGAACGCAGCGAAGCCCTGCGGCGAGATCGGAGGTGTGGATTCCTTTGCCTGGCGAACAAGTCTGGGATTTAGCGGCCAAGTGTGGTCGACTTGGCCTCTGAAGAGCCACCTGTTTCGCACCTCGCGGTCCTGCGCGCGGAGGTGAGCTGTCGCCTTGACGGCCGCGTCGGCCACCGAAGTCACCGTCTCGCTAGAGAGGATTTCCGCAAGCAACTCGAGCTCGAACTGCAACCACCCATTAGAGGCGTCAGTGACGGGGAAGCCCTGCGGTGGCCTCGACAAGGCCGGTCGCTCAGGCAGGACCGCGTAGGCCAGACCCTGAATCAATCGGATCCACAGACCCTCGACGTAGTTGAATGCCGATGGCACATCACTTATCACTCCTCCGCGCTCGTCCTTGATAACGCCGTAAGCTCGGGAGTCCCTCGGAAAGCCGGGTTCATTCCTAAAGAAAGGTTCCCATGCCATCCGATTGATGAACTTGCTAAACTCGATGACTCTCTGGACTGCTTCTCGGTTGCGGAAGAACTTCATTTCGCACCTCTACCTGCGGGTGGCCCGTTCGGCTGGCGGACGTCGCAGAAATACCTGTTGGCCACAAGGTCCCCTGTTGCCAGCGCAGGACGAGGGCAGTGCTCGCCCTTGCCTCCGCATGCTGCGGCACACTTGCTCACTACGCGGCGGCGCGAAGCGCCGCCCTTCGACCGTCTCAACGGGGCGACAGGATGATGCGCTTGTCGGGCCGAGCCCTCTGGACGCAGAAGCGTCGCCCAAGCACGCGCTCCTAGGAACGCAGCGCGCCTAGAGAGCCTGCCAGGAAGTGAGCAATTGGCGCCAGGCCGCCACCGCCGCAGAGGCCAACTGAATTGCGTCGTGGCTGGTTCCTTTGTGCTGAATGGCCAACCGAGGAAGCCAGGTCCCGTTAGGAAGGTCCTCGTGCGTGCACGCCTGCACTTGCGGCAGTGCCGAGGAGCGCGGCGTCCTATCCAACTTGTGATGTTTTTCCAGGTTGGCGAGATCCGCCAGGCGCGCCAGTTCCGGG
>JALHOX010000437.1 GCA_022842805.1 Phycisphaerae bacterium
CGCCACCGCCGTCCCTGCGGACAGGGCGATGATCGATATGGCGGTGTTGGGATTCGCGGCGCGTGCGGCAGTCAGCTCGTGCGCCAGGCGTGCGGCCCGGGCGCGTTTCTCCTCCGTTGCAATCACCTGATCGACCAGCAGGCCGCGCCCCGATTGCCAGCCGAAGAATCGCAGTTCGCCGCTGAATTTCGCCGCCGTCAGCCCCTGACGCACGCCCTTGGACCAGCCGGATCGCGGCCCGCCTCCGGCCCCGTCGACGTAATAGACGATTCCATCGCGGGGGCCGAGCGGCTGCGACCGAAACTCCAGAAAGCCGCAGCCGCCGCTAAACAGCAGCAGAGGCGCGAGCAACGCGAGGATCTGATCGCGTCTGGTGCTCACTCGCCCGGCTCCAGCCGCCACCATTCGCCATCCTGCTCGACGCGCAGGGCCGGGGTCTGCGGCTCGTGGCCCAGGAGCAGGACGCCGTTGCGCTCGTGCAGCATCTGCAACACGCGCCGCTTGGAGTCGCGATTGTCGAGCGGAAACAGGTCATAGGCCATGTTGTAGGGCGGGCCGGCGTGGGCCCGCGTCGGGATCACATCGCCCGCAAAGAGCAGCACGCGATCGCGCCCGCGAATGAGGATCGACTGGTGTCCGCGGGTGTGCCCCGGCGTGCGCAGCGCCTCGATGCCGGGCAAGATCGGTCCCTCGCCCTCCAGCAGCCGCCAGCGATCGGCGGCGTCGATCGGCGCGAAATTCTCCTCGCGATAGGTGGCGTGCATGATGCCGAAGTTCTTCCGGGCGTCGTCGAATTCGTGGCGCTGCACATGCACGGTCGCCCGCGGAAAGGTCGGGGTCGCGTTGCCGGCGCCGCCGTTCATGGTCAATCCGCCCGCGTGGTCGAAGTGCAGATGGGTGACGATCACGTCGGAAATCGTCGTCGGCTCGACGTCGATCGCGTGCAGCGAAGGGAGCAGCCAATTGGCCGGGTCGATTTCGTAAATGCGCGATTCCTTGGCGTCGAACTTCTGCCCATGGCCCGTCTCGATGACGACCCGCCGGCCGGCGGCGCCGTCGAACTCGACCAGCAGACAATTGCACGCGAGCGTGATGCGATTCTGTTCGTCGCTGGGCGTCTTTCGGCTCCAGAGCGCCTTGGGGATGATGCCGAACATCGCACCGCCGTCGAGCTTTAGCCCGCCGCCGGAGATGACGCGCACGCGACAGCCGCCGAGATCGAAGGAAGGCAACGCACTCAAGGGGAGCTCCGGAAAACACCAGGTTTCGCGTTGCGCGTGCAGAGTGTTGAGTGAAGAGTGCCCCGCGTTTCTGAACTCGAAACTCTGCACTCGCACCTCGCAACTCTCTCCACCCGCCCCTAGGATGATACTCCGCCATGCAACCCCCGACCGGCGACCTGAAACCGTGAGCGACCACGCCACCGCCATCCGCTGCCTCTGCCTCGACGTTGACGGCGTGATGACCGACGGTCGCGTGCTGGTCGCGGCCGACGGCGGCCGCGCCCGGGCGTTTCATGTGCACGACGGCTACGGGATTCAGCTGTTTCGACAGGCTCTGGGCGAGGTGGTGATCATCTCGGGCAAGGCCTGCGGCTCGATTGAAAGCCGCGCCCGCGAACTGGGGCTGACCCAGTTGTCGCTGGGCAGCAAGGACAAACTCGCCGACCTGCGTCGCATCGCGGCTCAGCTCGGCCTGCGACTCGACGAGATCGCCGCGATGGGCGACGATTGGCCCGATCTGCCGCTGCTGCGGGCGGTCGGATACGCGATTGCGCCGGCCAACGCCGTCCGCGAGGTGCGTGAGTCGGCCCGGTTTATTACGCAGCGCAGCGGCGGCGACGGCGCCGTCCGCGAGGCGGTGGAGCATCTGCTGCAGCGCACCGGGCGGTGGCAGGCGCTGCGCGAGCAACATTTGAGTTCGCCGTTGCACGGGGCGACGAGTTAGACGGGTCGCACCGGCTTTCCGCCGGCGCCTTCGTTCCCGCAGGAGATGGATCGATCGCGGCGTTGTGGCGATGATCCCGATTGAGGGTTGGATGCGTCTGCCTGCAAGGACGCGGGCCGCGACTGAGTCGTTCGCCGCCGGGACCCGACCGGCGGGACGCCGCTGCGACCCTTTCGACGGGGAGTGGCGGACTGCCGCTGCCGCACCGGAGTGAGAATGCCCAATCGCATGGTTCGCAATACGCTGCTGTTTCTCGCCCTCGCCGGTCTGGCCACCGTCGGCTATCTGGCATTCGTCAACTGGATCGCGGGCGGCGCGCTCTCCAATCCGACCAACACGGCCGGGCCGGGGCTGCCCGATGCGGTCGATCCCGCCTCGCAGCCTTCGATTCAGGTCGGGCCGAATTTCAACATGCCCGGCGGCAAGTCGATGGTCCTGACTGTTTTCGACCCTCGCACCGGCAAGGCCCGCGACCGCTTTCAATTTCAAACCTGGAAGCCCATCGACGGCAATAGCAAGGAACTCGAGGTTGAGCAGCCGGAGCTGATGCTTTCGCTCGCCGGCGGATTGGTCGCGTACATTCGGGCTGACGAAGGTCAGGTCACGGTCGAGCGCTTGCAGCAGCAGACGCAGCAGGCGCCGCGCCGCGGCTCGCTGCGCGGCGGGGCCAAGATCGTGCTGGATCGCGTGCCCAGTATCGAGGCGTTTGACCCGAACGCGACCGACAGCAAAGACCGCGTCACGATCGAGCTCGACGACATCCGCTTCGACATGCAGCTCGGAACGCTCGCCGCCGACGGTCGCGTCCGCGTCAACGGACCGCAGTTTCAGATCGACGGCCGCGGACTGGCGCTCGAATGGAGTTCGGCCGACAACCAACTGAAGAAGCTCCGCCTGCGCGAAGCGAAGATGGTCGAGCTCACGCTTGGTCAGGGGCTTTTGCCCGAACCCGAACCCGACGCCCCCGCCGCGAGCGACGCGACCAGCCGGCCGGTCGCCGCCGACACCGACGAACCGCGGCGCGAGTACACCGCCTATGAGCTGATGCTGCATAAGAACGTGCGGATCGACCAATTCCGCGGCGAGCAGCGCGTCGCCGGCTTGCAGGCCGAAGAAGTGCGGATCGTGCTGGATGTCGGGCGCAACGCGAAAAATCTGGTGGAGCGGCCCGACAAGGCCGCGGCCAGCTCGCCGACCTCAGCGCCCGCGGAGCCGAGCGAAGAGCGCGCCCTCGCCGCTGCGAACGTCGAAGCGCCCACCAGCGCCGCGACCAGCGCCCCCGCGGTTCCGCCGACGCGCGTCGTCGTGCAGTGGGAT
>JALHOX010000438.1 GCA_022842805.1 Phycisphaerae bacterium
GCGTTGCTTCACCGGGTGACAATCCGAGGCCGAGAACGAGCGGGCGGAGCTGCGAGCAGTCGAGGCGCCGGTGCGCGGCAGTCGCCGGGGACTTTCCGCTCGCGGTTCGATCTGTGTACTCGCGTTCCGGTGTGGGCGACAGCACCAAGGCCGCCGAGGCGGTCAACTCAACCCAAGGACGACGCACGTGAGCAGAAACCCCATCGTTCGCGCCATGACGCTGAAGCCGCGTGCCTGCGGCGTACTCATCGCCGACGACGAAGTGGACATTTTGGACACGCTGGCCCCGGCCCTGCGCGTGCGTGGTTTCCGCGTCTGGTGTGCGGCGGGTGGGCGAAAGGCCGTCAATCTATTTCGCGATCGGCGCAAGGTGATCGATGTGGTATTGCTCGATGTGCACATGCCGCACATGGATGGCCCGCAGGCGCTCTCCGCGATTCAGGCGATCGCTCCGCAGATTTCCTGCTGCTTTATGAGCGGCGATCTGGGCCTTTATTCGGAATCTGAACTTCAGGCCCGCGGGGCCCACTCCGTGTTGGCCAAGCCGGTACGGATCGAACCGCTGATTAACACGCTGCGGATGGCGCTATAGACCAGCGTCGGACGGCGAATCGACAAAATAGGTACACACTAGAAACCATGTGGAACGACAAATGGCCCGCCTGAGCCGCGAAGCAGCGAATGTGAAGCTTGCCAAACAACTGGTGTACCTGTCGGCCGCGATCTCGCTGGTCGCCGCCCTCGCTCTCTGGTTTTCAGGCAATCGCGAGCATGGGCAGTTCGTCGGGCTTTGGGTGCCGTCCATTTTGGCACTGGGCGCGATGTTGTTTGGGGGGCGGAGCGCGGCGATATGAACGATTTCAACAATCTGGCCATGCTGGCGATCGGGCTGTTCGCGTTCACGCCGCTGGCGGCAGCGATTCTGATCATCGGGCGGGGCGAGTCGCGCGACCCGGCGGCCAACGTCGTGCCGATTGAAGTGGAGACAAACGGTAGTCCGGAAGCGCAGAGGAAGCAGCAGCAGCAGCACAGAGCACTGCGCGGCTAAGTACCGGAACGGAGTCGGCGGAGGCTACTCCGTTCCGGACCGCGCGCTCATTTCAATCCTACAAATCAGTTGGAGTATCCCCATGTTATGGACCCTGGCCGTCGTATTGATCGTTCTCTGGGCATTGGGAATGGTGACTTCGTACACCATGAGCGGATTCATTCACATCCTGCTCGTCGTGGCGCTCATCAGCATCCTGGTGCGTCTCATTCAGGGCAATCGAATCTCCGGTTAGCCCCGCGCATGCCGCCGCCCGCGGAATATCGCTAATGCGCGATAGCCCGCGGCGGGGCGGCGGCACTTGATCGGGAGCACGGTGGGCACGGCCCACCCTACGCGCTCAGACCGTGGCCGGGCGGAGCGGAAGGACCAGCGCCACTTCGTCTTCGCTGGCGTGCATGAGGTCGATGGTGCGGGCGGGGGCGCCGACGGCGGTGGCGAGTGGGGGGACATCTTCGATGACCACCGCGCCGGCGCCGATGATGGCTTCGTTGCCGATGCGGATTTTGGGGATCACCGTAGCGCCGATGCCGACGAACGCGCCCGATTCGATGATGACGCGGCCGGCGATTCGGGCGCCCGGGCAGACGTGCGCGCCTTCGCCGATCATGGTCTGGTGGTCGACGACCGCACCGGTGTTGAGGATGACTGAATCGCCAATCTGGCAATTTGCGCCGATGATCGCGCCGGCGGCGACGACGACGTTTTCGCCGAGGCGGGCGGTGCCGGCGATGGCGGCGGAGGGGTGGATGGCGTTGATGAGGCGGATTCCGGCCTGTTCGGCGTCGCGGGCGAGTCCGCGGCGGACGCCGTTGTCGCCGATCGCCACGATGACTCCTTCGCAGCCCAGTTCGGCGGCGAAGCGTGGCAGGTCGTCGATGCCGCCGTAGACGACGAGGCCGTCGACGCGTCGGCCGCGGATGGCGGGGTTGTTGTCGAGGAACCCGACGGCGCGGTATCGGCCGGCGAGGTTGAGGATGTCGAGCACGACGCGGCCGTGGCCGCCGGCGCCGAGGATGAGGACGGCGGGTCGAGCGGCGGATTCGCGGTCAGTGGTTGGCATGGTGGGCTCGACGAAGAACCGCGTCGGCAGCTCTTGCGCCCGCGCGGGGGTTCCATCCGTGCGGCGCGCTCGGTACTATCTCCCGATCGGCAACCTGCCACGGTGCGGCTCAATGTTCGTTCACGACGCGCAGTCTGCGACACTCTGGCGCGGCTTCGCGACAATTGCAGTTTCGGTTGGGAGTGTGACATGCGGCGGAACTCGACGCAGCGCGATCGGCTGACGAAGGCGACGCTTCTGTGCACGGCGATGGGGCAATTGCTCGGCTGCGCTGCGCTGCCGCCGAATAGTCTGTTCAACCCGGCGAACGTGGGGCAGTTTCCGCTGGAGTACACGGAGAACGAGATCCGTCGCGTGCTGACGGCGCGGGATACTCCGATGGGGCCGAAGAACACGACCGAGCCGACGCCCGCCGAACTGGAGGCGTCGTTCGATGAATATCTGGCGGTGCCCGGCGACACGATTCAGGTGCAGATTCCGGACCTGGTGGCGACGGGGCAGGTCTTCCAGCTTGTGACGGACATCAGCGAAGCGGGCGAGCTGCGGCTGCCCGAGATCGGCGTGATCAAAGTTACGGGCAAGAGCGAGAAGCAGATCGAGGAGACCGTCACGCAGGCGCTCAAGGATGCGCAGATCCTGCCCGATCCCGCCGTTCAGCTCTCGATCACCAACCGACGCAATCGTATTTACAGCATTATTGGCTCGGTGGCGGCGGCGGGGCCGTATCCGATTCCGACGCCCGATTTTCGCCTGCTGGACGCGATCGCGTTCGCGCGGGACATCGGGCCTGAGGTGACGAAGCTGTACGTGATCCGCCGGATCGGCAGCGGGCCCTCGGGCAGCACGCCGATGAGCGGCGACCAGGGCAAGGATTGGTGGAGCGAGCCGGTTGCGGAAGAGCCGACCGCGGGGCGTGACATGCCGTTTTTCTCGACGGACGATGGTCCGCGGGGCGGGAGCGGGGCGACCAAGCGA
This sequence comes from Phycisphaerae bacterium, assembly GCA_022842805.1. GTDB lineage: Bacteria > Planctomycetota > Phycisphaerae > UBA1845 > Fen-1342 > JALHOX01. Next base: position 3,087 of record JALHOX010000438.1, read on the forward strand.
AACGCGGGACTGGACGACGATCTGGACCAGATTTTGGCTCGGACGGCGCGGGGCGGCGGCGAGGAAACGGCGTCGGATGGTCCGTTGCGGTTTGAGCGGACGGACGAGATGAGCGATCAGCCGGCGAAGAATCCGGCGGAGATGCGTCGCGGGTCGGGTCGC
>JALHOX010000439.1 GCA_022842805.1 Phycisphaerae bacterium
CGCTGCGCGTCGTCACGCCGCCGCTCGACGCGGCCGCCAACGCCGACTCTCATCCGCACCGCATCGCCGCGATCGACGTTGGCTCCAACAGCGTCCGCATGGTGGTGGCCGAGACGGACCCGCAATCACGCTTCCGCGTCATCGAGGACGTCCGCGAGACCACGCGTCTGGCCGGTGGAATGTTCCGCACGGGGCGCCTTTCCCCCGACGCCATGGATCACGCGCTCGAAGCGTTGCGCAAGATGCGCGACACCGCCGAGCAGCACCACGTTGACCACGTTCGCGCCGTGGGCACCTGCGCCATCCGCGAAGCCCGCAATGCGAGCCAGTTTCTGCGCCGCGTCGAGCGCGAAGCGGGCATCCGCATCCGCCCGATTAGCGCCGAATACGAAGCGCGACTGGCCTTCTCCAGCGTCGCCAACGCCTTTGACCTGAACGGCGTCCGTGTCGCCGTCTGCGACCTCGGCGGCGGCACCGCCGATGTGGTCCTCGGCGATAATGGCCTGATCGAAGATTGGCACAGCTTCCCCGTCGGCGCAGTCCGCCTCACCGACCAATTCTCCGACGCGACCAACCCCGGCGTCTATCGCTATCGCGAGATGGAGCGCTTCATCGACGAAGCCCTGATCGACGCGCTCGGCGAAGACCGCCGCGCCGTCGACATGATCTACGGCACCGGCGGAACGCTCACCACGCTGGCTCGGATCTCGATCCGTCGCGGCGGCGCCCCGCACGCCGAAGGCCGCTTCCCCTTCGCCGTGCGCGGCTATGAGATGAGTCTGGCCGAGGTCTCCGACATCCTCGAATGGCTCAAGGGCATGAACCACGACGAGCGCCGCCGCGTGCCCGGCGTCAACGAGCGCCGCTCCGAGATCATCGTCGCCGGCGTTTGCGTCGTGGAGCGGCTGATGAAAGCGCTGCACACCGAACGCCTGCGGATTCACGACGGCGGAATTCGCGACGGCCTGCTGATGGAGATGATCGACGAACTGCACCTCTCGCGCCCGCGCGAGCCGCACCACGCCGGCGACGTCATGCCCACCGTTCGGCGTTTTGCGGAGCGGGCGGGCTACGATGTGGCCCATTCGGAGCAGGTCGCGCGCCTTGCGCTGCGCATCTTCGACCAGCTCTCCGAGGTCGCCTCCGACCATGCCGCGGCCTGGACGCGTCCGGGCGCGCGCGAAATCCTCGAAGCCGCCGCCGTGCTGCACGACGTGGGCATCGCGATTCATTACCGCCGCCACCACAAGCATTCGTACAACATGATCACGCACGCAGACCTTGCCCCGCTCGCGCGTCGGCAGGTCGAGCTGATCGCCAACGTCGCCCGCTATCACCGCGGCAACGGCCCGCGCGCGGAGCACCGCGGCTTTCGGCGGCTCTCGATCGACGACCAGCACCTCGTCCGCGATCTGGTGGCGATCCTGCGCATCGCCGACGGGCTGGACCGCGCGCACGATCAGTGCGTGCAGGATGTGGCGATCGAGTTCGCGGGTCGTCGCACGCGCTTTGTGCTGACCACCGCCGCCGGCGACATCGCCGAAAACCTGGCCGCGGCCCGCAAGAAGTCGCGCATCTTCCGCGACGTTTTTCGGAGCCGCCCGCGCTTCGAGATCGCGGCGAACGAAACCGCCGATCCGGGCCCGCCGCCCGTCGACGGCATGGCAATCGAACTGGAGGCGGCCAATGGTTAAGCAAGCCGCGGACAAGGTCGAGCGCTACACCGATTACGGAGCGCTGCCCGGCAAGCTGGTAATCGTCGAGGGCATCGACGGCTCCGGCAAAAGCACGCAGCTCGACCTGCTGCGCAAGTGGATTCAGTCGCAGGGCTATCTGGCCCATTTCAGCGAGTGGAACAGCTCGCCTGTCGTGCGCGAGACCACGCGCATGGGCAAAGAGCAGCGGCTGCTCAGCCCCATGTCCTTCTCGCTGATCCACGCCGCCGACTTCGCCGACCGCCTGGAGCGCACGATTCTGCCGCCGCTCCGCGCCGGCGCCGTGGTGCTGACCGACCGCTATATCTACACCGCCTTCGCGCGCGACGTGGCCCGCGGCGTCGATGCCGAATTCGTCCGCCGCATGTACCGCTTCGCCCCGCGCCCCTCCGCCGCGATTTACTTCCGCGTGCCGCTGCAAGAGGCGCTTCACCGCATTCTCGGCGGCCGCCCCGAACTCAAGTACTACGAAGCCGGCATGGATCTGGCGCTGAGCGAAGATCCCTACGAGAGCTTCGAAATCTTCCAGGGCCGCATCTTGCAGCAATATGAGCAGATGGTGCCGGAGTTTGGGCTGCACGTCATCGACGCCACCCTGCCCATCACTCAGCAGCAGCGCCAACTGCGCGAGTTCGTCGCCCCCCTGCTCTCCGGCTGCCTGCGCAAGCCGATCATGCCCTACGGCCGACTCGCCGAAGAGCATGGCGTCCGCGGCGTCTACCTGGCCGAAGTCGGCAGACGCGACGACCCGGACGAGTAGCGAAGTGCCGCAGCGACGACCCGCCCTGGCAGCGGCCGGCGGCTCACCGGCCGACGAACCAGCCCGCTCGTCTTAGGCCTGCGCCGCCTCCACGCCGCCCTGCCCATTCCCGCTCCGACGCGACCGAAAGCGGGCGTGCAGACTGCCCCAATCGATCACCAGCCGCCCACCCGTGGTCTCGTGCTGCTTCTCCCAATTGATCAGCAGATCAAGACAGGCATGGTCGATGTAGTCCAGATCGGCGAACTCCACGTGCAGCTCCGTGCTGGGCGGCACCTTCTCCAGCGCCGCCGCCAGCTTGGGTAAGCGTACGAAGGTCGCCGCCCCACTCAGACGCAAAGCGGTCCGGCGGCGCTGCGGGTCTTGGCTGAGCTCGATGTCGAGCCGCGAGAAGCGGGCGAAGAGCTTGACGAGCGAGAGCGCCAGCCCGACGGCGACTCCGGTCAGAAGATCGGTCGCGACGATCACGATCATCGTCGCAAAATAGATCGCCACCTCGGTCCAGCCGTACTTCGCCAATTCCCGAATCGCCTGCACGTCGACCAGCTTGTAGCCGGTGTAGACCAGGATGGCCGCCAGCGCGCAGGTGGGGATCCACTGCAACAAGCCCGGCAACAGCGCCACAAACAACAGCAGCCACACGCCGTGAAGCACCGCCGACCAGCGCGTCTTTGCGCCGGCCTGGACGTTGGCCGAGCTCCGGACGATCACACCGGTCATCGGCAGTCCGCCCAGCAGCCCCGCCACCATGTTTCCCACGCCCTGC
>JALHOX010000440.1 GCA_022842805.1 Phycisphaerae bacterium
AGAACATGTTCGTGACGGTCGCCTTGGACCAGGGCAGCCGCCCCTCGACCAGCACCAGGAGATTGTCGAGATCGAGTTGGGGATAACTGTCGCGAAACAGGCGGCGGGCGTCGGAATCCAGCGAGCCGAGGATTGTGCCGTGGATTTCCTTCAATGCGAATTTCGCCTCGACATGGTGCGCGCCGTCGACGTTCGGAAACTCAACGATGACGCGAAAATTGAACTTGTCGAAATCGATTTCCTCCATTGCCGACGCGAGCTGTTCGGCGGGCCAGCCGGCGAGTTCTTCGAGGGGCACTTCGAGGTCGGCGGCGGCGACTTTCAGCGCGTCGCCGACCGCCATCGCGGGCACCCATGCGCCGGTCCAGTTTCCGCCTTTGACCTCGTAGACATAGTTCGGCAACAGCAGAAAATCCTGCATTTTGACGTGATAGTTTCGTCCCGGGCCGTTGGCCGTGAGATCGGCGCAGGAGATGATCTGCGGCGTCGGGCTGGAGCGGGCGTGCAGTTGCGTCTCCTGAATGCCGAGCCACAACAAGACGCCGGAGAAGACGAAGAGGCCGATGTTGACTCGCCCCCAGCCGCGCAGGCTGATGAGTGCGATTCCCATTGCGGCGAGGGTCTCGCCGATGTTGGCGCCGGCGGCGGCCGATTTGGGCCGCGCACCCTTGGCGGCCGCCTTGGCGCCCTTTGCGGCGGCTTTGGCGGAATCGGCCTCTTCCTTGGCGACGCGCGCCCGGCGGGCCTCATCGGCGGCGAAGCGGGCGGCGCGATCTTCGTCCGTCTCCAGCGAACTGCCGCCGGAAAGGCCGGCGAACATGTCGATTTCGGGTTCCGCCGGGGAGTCCGGCGGTTGCTGCGAATCTTCGGCGATCGCGGTCGAACCGCGCTGGGCGGGCTGCGATTTGGCCCGCTGCGCGGCGGTGTTGCGTGCGGCGCTGGGCGGCGGGCGCGCCGGCGATTCGTCATCGGCGAGCCCGATTTCGGCCGTTGAGTCTTCGAGCGCCGCGACCCGAAACGGCTGGGCACACTTCGGGCAGCGCACCTTTCGCCCCACTGCTTCCGTCGGCAGCTTCATCCGCGCCTGGCAATGCTCGCATTGCGTACACACCGCACCCATGACGAATCTCCCCAAACATCGGCCCCGCGAATCGCGGTCGCGGGCACGCCGAAGTGACCCCGCGGATATCAACCAACCATTGCCTTCAGGATACCCACCGTCGCCGCGCGATCCAATACGGGTGATCGCCCGACCATTCGCCCGGCCCGGCTGACGAAGCGCCCGCCCGGCGCGGACCCGCGACGCGCCTTGCCGTATCATGGTAGGGAGAGCGCATCTCCCGCGACGTTCGATTCGCGGCGGCGGTGCGCCTTGCTCTATCCGGCTCGAGCCGTTCGCGCCGGTCGCACACTTGCAGCGGGTCACGCTTGGCAACCCTCGTCGCGCTACAAGGCCCCGACAAAGGCCGCACGCTGAAGACCACCGACGACGTGGTGTTGATCGGTCGCGGCAGCGCGCAGGTGCCGCTCACCGACCAGACCGTCAGCCGGCGGCACGCCGAGATGGAGCGCAAGGAAGCCGGCTGGTTCATTCGCGATCTGGGCAGCGCCAACGGCACATTCGTGAACGGCGTGCGGCTGCGGAACCCGATTCGTCTCAAGCACGGCGACCAGATCCGCGTTGGCAGCACGCTGCTGGTTTACGCCGGCGATGAGAAGGTGCAGCAGCTCGTCGGCGGCAGCATTCCCACTGATCTGGTGTCGCTCGACGCGGGCAGCCTGAACGTCGATGCATCGATCATCTCGAGCATTCCGTCGAGCGAAGACAGCATTGTGATGGCCGCGCCCGAGATGCAATATGCGGTGCGGGCGTGGAAGGTGTTGACCGATCTGAGTGCCGCGATCGGCAGCATGCTCGACACCGAGGAGCTACTGATCCGCGTGATGGACATCATTTTCGACGAAGTGCCCGTCGATCATGCGGTGATCTTTGTCTATGACGACGCGGCCCGCGAAATGCTGCCGGAGGTGGTGCGCTATCGCCATCGCCCGCGCGACGACGGCGGCGGCCCTCCGCCGATCATCACGTCGCGCACGATTTTGCAGCACGTAATGCAGACGCGTTCGGGCGTGCTCTCGTCCAACGCCGTCACCGACGAGCGCTTTCGCAGCGGCAAGAGCGTGCAGAATCTGGGCATGCGCTCGGTGATCTGCGCTCCGATCGTCGCGCGTGACCAGATTCTCGGCGTGATCCATCTGGATTCGCCGGTGCAGAACCACACGTACAACGACCTCGAGCTGCGGATGCTGACGGCGATCGGCTATCAGACCGGGCTCGCGATCGAAAACGCGCGATTGGTGCAGGCGCAGGTGCAGCGGGAGCGACTGGCGGCGGCGGGTGAGACGGTCGCCTATCTGTCGCACTACATCAAGAACATCCTGCAGGGCATGCGGAGCGGGGCCGACATCATCGAGCGCGGCCTCGGGCGGCGCGAGCTACCGCTCACCGAGCAGGGTTGGCGGATCGTCGCGAAGAATCTCGACAAGTCCTACAACCTGATGCTGAACATGCTGGCCTTCAGCAAAGAGCGTGAGCCCAAGCTCGAATTTCTGCAGGTCAATCGCATCGTCGAGGAAGCCGTGGCGCTGGCCCAGAAGCCGGCCGACGACGCAAAGGTCGTGCTGCTGACCGACCTTGCGGACGACCTGCCGCCGGTGCCGCTCGATTACGACGGCATTCATCAGGTGGTGCTCAATCTCGTCACCAACGCGATCGACGCGGTGCGGCCGGAAGTGGGCGTGATCAACGTGCGGACGCGCTTCGAGGCGGATCAGCGCCGCGTTGCGATCGTCGTGGCCGACAACGGGCCGGGCGTGCCCGCGGATCAGATGCTGAAAATCTTCGAGCCGTTTCATTCGACCAAGGGCCACGGCGGAACGGGGCTGGGGCTGGCCGTGTCGAAGAAGATCGTCGAAGAACTGGGCGGGCGGATCGTGCTGCGCAATCTGCCCGAAGGCGGGGCTGAGTTTTCGGTGAATCTGCCGATCACTCGCGGCGAGAAAGAACGCTCCGGCGACACAATGGGGCCGTCGGCGGGATAGCCGCGCGTCTGCTCCCCTGCCCGAAATTCACCCGTCCAGACTCACAAAACGAACACGGGCGCGAACCGCATCGGTGCGATTCGCGCCCGCGAATGTAGCGTGTTTTCGAGATCGGAAGAGC
>JALHOX010000441.1 GCA_022842805.1 Phycisphaerae bacterium
GTCGCAAGGCGAGTAGTGCGACAGGGGGTAGGAGCGGGGCGAGGTGGTAGCTGAGCCGGCCGACGGAGACGAGGGCGAGATAGGCGGCGACGGTGAACCAGACGATCAGCAGGGGGAGCGCAGAGGGGCCGGGCTGCTCGGCGGGTTTCGCATCGGTGCGCTGGGCGATGGCCGGGTCGTGGAGCGGCGTTACGCAACCCAGCGCGGCGAGAACCAGCGGCAAAATCATGAGCGGATAGGAGTCGCGATAGTCTCGCAGCGCTCGCGGCAGATCGACCCAGGTGGCGTCGCCGATGGCGAAGTAGGCCTGGTTGAATTTGGCGAAGGCGAAGAAACCGTCGGCGAGAGCGCCTTGCGCGGCGAGCCAGGCGACGATCGCCAGCGACGGGATCGTTGCCGCGAGCCAGAGGCTGACCAGCCGCTGGATCGCCGCACGGATGCCGCCGCGTGTCGGGCTTGCGGCGGTGAGCAGTAGATAGACCGATGAACCGGCGAGCGCCGCGATGCCCACCTGTTTGAACCATGGCGCCGCGCCGAGGAACAGACCTGCGAGGGCCAGGAGCGATCGTTGTCGTCGGTGAGTTGCGGCGGAGGGGATGGCGCGCAGCAGTAGCGCAACGCCGCCGACCTCGGCACAGACGACGTAGGACTCGGTGCGGTTTGCGCCGCACTCGAAGCCGACATGTGCGAGCAAGGCCCCGGCGAGCAAGGCCGCGGGCAGGGTGATCGCTGTGCCGTAGATTCTTCGGGCGAGGATGAGGAACGCGGCCAGCGTGGCGGCTGTGGCGAGGGCCGCCGGTACATATCCGGTCCACGGGTGTTCGCCCACGATCGCGAATGCGGCGGCGTTGACGAGCCAGATGCCGGGGGGTTTGTTGTCCCAGATTTCGCGATAGGGCGTTGCTCCCTGGGCGATGCACCAGCCGTGGAACTCGAACAGGTGAGAATCGGCCAGATTGCCACGTTGGTGGACCGTCTGCTGATTGGCGAACAGCGCCAGCGTGAGGATGAGGAGCGCCAGCAGGGCGGCGGCGCGATTGACCCAACGATCGGCGGCGGCGGGGTGCACGTTGTGGATTGTCAGCCGCGAGCGGGCGAAATGCGAACCCGCGGCGCTGCCTGACAGGGCTGCCCGCTTGGCAGGTGGGGCGGCTCGCGGGGCTCGAAAACCGGCCAGAAACGCGGGTGGGGCAGTTCTCGCGGCGCGGCACGCCATATGCTTCTACTCCGCCGGACCCGCCGCGCGAGCAGTTGGAGCATCGAACAGGCGGGATCGAGGAATCTGCCCATGAATCTCGACAAATTCACCGTGAAAGCCGCCGCCGCCATTCAGGCTGCGCAGGAAGACGCGCAGCGGCGCGGCAATCCGCAACTGACCGCTCTGCATGTGTTGAACGCGCTGGTCTCGGCCGACGCGAGCGACGGCGGCATCGTCGCGCCATTGCTGCAGAAAGCGGGCGGTTCGCTCGACCAGATTCGCTCGATGTGCGAGTCGGAGCTGCGGCGTCTGCCGCAGGCGAGCGGCTCGTCGCTCTCGGCGGCGCGCGATTTCTCGGAATTGATCCAGGCGGCCCAAAAAGAGGCCGAGCGGATGAAGGATCAGTTTGTCGCCGGCGAGCATTTGCTGCTGGGGCTGACGCAGGTCGGGGGCGATGCGAAGGAAATCCTGCGTCTGGCCGCGGTCAAGCGTGACGACATTCTCAAGGCGCTGCAATCGCTGCGGGGCAATCAGCAGGTGAACTCGCAGAATGCCGAGGACATGTATGAGCCGCTGAAAAAATTCGGGCGCGACCTGATCGAAGCGGCGCGGCAGGGCAAGCTCGACCCGGTGATCGGTCGCGACGAGGAGATTCGTCGCTGCATGCAGGTGCTGGCGCGGCGGACGAAGAACAACCCGGTGCTGATCGGCGAGGCGGGCGTGGGCAAGACCGCGATCGTCGAGGGGTTGGCGCAGCGGATTCTGTCGGGCGATGTGCCGACGGCGCTGCAGAACAAGCGGCTGGTGGCGCTCGACATGGGGGCGTTGATCGCGGGCGCCAAATATCGCGGCGAGTTCGAAGAGCGGCTCAAGGCGGTGGTGGAGGCCGTGCGGCAGTCGGACGGCGAGATCATTCTCTTTATCGACGAAATGCACACGGTGGTGGGCGCGGGCAAGACCGAGGGGTCGATGGACGCGGGCAATCTGCTGAAGCCGGCGCTGGCTCGCGGCGAGCTGCGCTGCATCGGCGCGACCACGCTCGACGAATATCGCAAGCACGTCGAGAAAGACAAAGCGCTGGAGCGCCGCTTTCAGCCGATTTTCGTGGGCGAGCCGAGTGTCGAGGACACGATTGCGATCCTGCGCGGGCTGAAAGGGCGCTACGACGCGCACCATGGCGTGCGAATTCAGGACAGCGCGCTGGTCGCCGCCGCGACGCTTTCGCAGCGCTACATCACCGATCGTCAGTTGCCTGACAAGGCGATCGACCTGATCGACGAAGCCGCCAGCCGGCTGCGGATCGAGAACGACTCGCTGCCGACCGAGCTGGATGAGCTGCGGCGCAAGATCATGCAACTGGAGATCGAGCGCGAGGCGCTGAAGAAAGAGACCGACGACGGCAGCCGCAAGCAGCTCGCGCAGGTGGCGCGGACGCTGGCGGAGTTGAAGGAAGAAGACACGCGCGTGACCGCGAAGTGGCAAAACGAGAAGACCGCCATCGACCGGATCAAGTCGATCAAGCTCGACTTGCAGAAGAAGCAGACGGAACTGGAGAACGCGACGCGCGGCGGGCAGCTCGAAGTGGCCGCTCGCATTCGCTACGGCGAATTGCCGCAGCTGGAGGGCCAGCTGCGCGAGCGTGAGGCGGCGCTGACGGCGTTGCACGCCAAGGGAGACGGGCTGCTGCGCGAAGAGGTGACGTCCGCGGAAATCGCCGAGGTGGTCAGTCGCTGGACGGGCGTGCCGGTGACGCGGCTGATGGAGGGCGAGAAGGAAAAGCTGCTGAAGATGGAGGAGCGGCTGCACGCGCGGGTGGTGGGTCAGGAAGAGGCGGTGCGCGTCGTGTCGGACGCGGTTCGCCGATCACGAGCAGGCCTGAGCGATCCGAAGCGACCGATGGGTTCGTTCTTGTTTCTCGGGCCGACGGGCGTGGGCAAGACCGAGTTGTGCAAGGCGC